>JBHELU010000259.1:0-3303 GCA_046262955.1 Actinomycetota bacterium
GATAAGGTTAGAGCCAAAATCTTATCTTGTCGAGCAGCTAACCCAGGGTGGCTTATCTTCCGATCGGCCTTAGATAAGGAATCGGCCCGAAGTCTATGCTGCCGACACAAGGCTGTGTCCGGTGTAATCGCGGTGCAAACGGGCGCGCCAATGCGGCCTCAGGGGCTCGACTGGATCCGACCGCATGCCCGTGACTGGGGGAAAGACCTAAATCGGCAGGTCGCAGGAGAACACCTGTTCGATTCAAATCCCCCCTTCCCGACTCCATCGCGAACGTTGACGTGCAGCTTTTAAGAGATTCCGCTCGCACGGTTGGGTTTCTGCCGCGTTTGGCTTGAGATCTCGCGGACAGTGCGCCAGCGCCAAGGTTCGTAAGTCGGGGTCGCACACATTCTCCCCTTTAGGTCGGCCGGCGGCCGGCCGATTCCTCCTCGGAGGACCCGATGGCCGATATGGAGCAGAACGACCTCGCCGTGTTGCGGGCGATCGTCGACGTGCAGAACGAGATCGTCGCTGCGAGCCTGGATCTGCATGCCGTCATGGACCTCGTCGTGAACCGCACACGCGCGCTCACAGATGCCGCCGCCGGGGTGATCGAGATCGCCGACGGGCCCGAGATGGTCTACGAAGCCGTCTCCGGCGCGGCGACTGATCACCTCGGGCTACGCCTCAACATCATGAGCAGCTTGTCGGGTCTCAGCGTGCGCAGCGGGGAGATCCTGCGGTGTGACGACTCCGAAACCGATCCGCGTGTCGACCGAGACGCCTGTCTCCGCGTGGGTGCTCGATCGATGCTCTGCGTTCCGCTTCGCCATCAGGACGAGCCCGTGGGTGTCCTCAAAGTGTATTCGCCCGAGCCGCACCACTTCGACTCTCGCTCGCAGCAGATCTTGGAGCTCATGGTGACGGTTATCGCAGCGGCGATGGCGAACGCGGCGACCTATGAGCTTCGCACGGCGCAAGCCCTGCACGACGCGCATACGCAGCTTGCCAACCGGATCCTGTTCAACGATCGGCTCGAGCTCGCGCTGGGCGGTATCGCGCGCGGCACGGAGCCGAGCGTCCTGCTCCTCGACCTCGACGGCTTCAAAGCCGTCAACGACACGCTCGGTCATGGCACCGGAGACAAAGTCTTGCGCGAGGTTGCGGACACCTTGCGCGCGAACGTCCGGCAGACCGACACGGCGGCGCGGCTCGGCGGCGACGAGTTCGGGGTCCTGTGCGTACCCTCGAACCAGCGTATCTCCACGGAGATCGCCGGCCGCTTGGTAGATCGCATCGGCGAACTCTCTTACGACGGGTTGCGGATCGGCGCGAGCATCGGCGTCGTGCACGTCACGACTCGCACGAACGCCGAAACGGTGCTCGAACAGGCCGACCGGGCGATGTACGCCGCGAAACGCTCCGGCAAGAGCCGTTTCGTCGCTGAAACGGTCTAAGCGACGCGGGACACCAGCCGCCACCACCTCGGACCCGAGCGGGTTTGTGAAAGTTCGGCTCCTCTGTCTCACCTTGGCTCCGCCTCCTGTGTCTCACTGCTTCCACCCGATACTTCGGTCACGCCGAGCGAGGGGAGAGCGCATGCTGCGCGAAGCGGTCGATTGCAGTGCCTGGGCATCGAGAGATGCGATGAACGCGGTGGTGCGCTCGACTACCGCCTCATGAGCGGGACTCTTGGCCTTTCGCGAGGGGACTCGCAGGCTCTCTGATCGGCAGCATGCGATGAGTCGCGAGGATCGCCTCGGCCACATCGATGATCTTGCGTTGGGTCCGCCGCGCTTCGTCTCTAAGCATGAGGAAGGCGTGGTGCTCGTCGATCGAATGGCGCTCCATGAGGATCCCCTTGGCGCGCTCGGTCACAGCGCGCCGCCCAAACGCTCCTTCCAGGCTGTGATACTCCCTGAAGCGCTGGAGAACGATGTCGATCGAGCTTTGGAGCTGATCTGAGTCCTCGCCGGGGACGATGTAGGCGAACAAGCCCCGCCTCGCGGCCTCCTTGATGAACGCTCGGTCCTGCACGGCCAAGATCGCGATCACCGGACAGGTTGCCTCATGAACGATCCCATCGATCATCGCGAGCGCGCGATCGGATCCTTCGGCCACGATGACGAGCGCGACGTCGGGCTTCTCGGAAAGAGTCAGTTGTCCGAGGCGCGCGAGGTCGACGGTGGCCACTACCTCATGTCCGAGGGCGGTGACGGCGTCCGTGACTTGGGCCAGGTGCTGCCCGGCACCGTCGGCGACGAGGACCCGGAGAGCATCGACGGTTTCTTCGCTCATCTTCCCTCGCACCAACCCATTCCCGTATCGACAGCTACCTTCCAAGCATTTCAAGGCACCTCTCGGCCGTCAATCTCGCTTCCGTGGACGTTCCGGAGTACAGTGGTTCAGCAGGCGGCCCTAATCCACGGTCGTCACGGCCACTTGGCCCCAACTCCCCGGCCTCAGACGAGTCCTTCACGTGTCAAGCGAAGGCAACAGAGGCAACGGTGAACACCCATGGGAGTTGGCACAGCAGCGGTTGACTGGCGTCTGGAAGAAGCCGTGTTCATCGCCGGCTTGCGCGAGCGCAACGATTGGATCGAGGCCACCCTCGACGCCCTCGGCGACACTCACACGACGGACCAGTATGTCTGCGAGTGCGGAGAGGCGGCATGTCCGCAGCTCGTCTGCACGACGCGGGAAGAGTACGAGAGCGTGCGTTCGGTTCCGACGCGATTCATCGTCGCCAGAGATCACGAAGATCCGGAGACCGATCTGCTGCGTGAAGAGAACGAACGCTTCTCGGTGATCGAAAAGATGCCCGGACGTCTTCGCCGCGTCGCCTACGAGAGCGACGTCCGTAGCAGGGGGGAAACATCAAGATGAGCCCGTCAGCAGTAAAGAACCGCGTTCAAGACGAAATTGCGCCGAGTCAGCCGCCCCCGCAGCGTGACGAGGACGCGCGCCTCGCAGCCGTGCAGCGGTACAAGACGCTCGACACGCCGCGTGACGGCACGCTCGATCGCATCACGAGCATTGCGGCGGCCGTCTTCGGGGTTCCGATCTCTGCCGTGAGCATCGTCGACCATGACCGGATCTGGTTCGAATCGCATCACGGCATCGACATCCAGGAGATGCTGCGAGACCAGGGTCTGTGCGCATCGGGGATCCTGCAGTATGAACCGTGGATCATCGGCGACGCGAAGACGGACCCGCGAACGCGAGCCAACCCCCTCGTCTGCGGCCGGCCCGGGGTGCGCTTCTACGCGGGCATCCCGTTGACAACCCGGGACGGACACAACCTCGGGATGCTCTGCGTCA
>JBHELU010000260.1:0-2852 GCA_046262955.1 Actinomycetota bacterium
CGTCCCGCGGCTTTAGGTCACCCTTGAGGAGCCGCGCGACGACCTTGTCCGCCTCGGGATCGCCCTGATGCGCGAGCGACTTTAGGCGTTCATCGGTCCATCTCGTCATCGCTATTGCCTGGGGCTCGACCCGTCGGAGAAGCTTACGAGCCCGGCGGGAGTAGCAGCCAACCGTTACGGGCCGACAGAAATAGGAGAGCAGCCATGGAGATGGAGTATCGCCGTCTGGGACGCGCGACGGGCATCAAAGTGAGCGTGCTCTCTTTCGGCTCTTGGGTGACGTTCGGCCCCCAGGTCGACGTCGAGAGAGCAGAGGAGATCCTGCAGGCTGCTTTCGACGCCGGCGTGAACTTCTTCGACAACGCGGAAGCGTATTCGGGTGGCGAGTCCGAACGGATCATGGGCAAGGCCATCGCGGCGCTCGGTTGGCCCCGGCACGCCTATCTGGTGTCGACGAAGCTTTTCTGGGGACTGAACGATTCGCCGAACATGCTCAACACGCTCAACCGCAAGTACCTGATGCAGGCGATCGACGGATCGCTCGAACGTTTCGGCCTCGATTTCATCGACCTGCTCTTCTGCCACCGCGCCGATCCGCAGACACCGATCGAGGAGACGGTGTGGGCGATGTCGGACATTGTGTCCTCGGGGAAAGCGCTCTACTGGGGAACGTCGGAGTGGAGTGCAGACGAGATCCGGGCTGCTTGGGACGTAGCGGAGCGCCACCATCTGCACAAGCCGGTAATGGAGCAGCAGCAGTACAATCTCTTCGCTCGTGAGCGCGTCGAACGCGAATACACGCGAGTCTTCGAGGATCTCGGTATCGGAGCGACGATCTGGTCACCGCTCGCATTCGGTTTGTTGACGGGCAAGTATCTCGACGGCGGTGTTCAGCCGGACACGCGTGCGGCGCTGCCCGGCTACGAGTGGCTACGGGAACGGGTAACCGACCCCGAGGACAACGCCAAAGTTCGACGATTGAAGTCCGTTGCCGATGACCTCGGATGTTCGCTTGCACAGCTTTCACTCGCCTGGTGTGCGCGGAATCCGAACGTGTCGACGGTCATCCTCGGAGCGAGCCGGATCGAGCAGCTGCACGAGAACCTCGGTGCGCTGGACGTGCTCGGCAAGCTCACCGACGATGTGCTCGCTCGCATCGACGAGGCGACGGGCCACGAACGCGCTGACGAAGGCCCGTAGCGCTGCGGACCGGTGGCTGGTTTCTCGTCGGCGGCTCGTTCGTATATTTCGTCGCCGGCTACGTGATCGCCTCGCGCAATCCCGCTCTGGCGCGCGCCGACGCCGGTGGGGGAGAACAGGGACTGCGTGTCATCGGCACCTATCCGCACCAATGGCGCGTGATGATCGGGAGCCAAGTCGTCGCGATCGCGATGACGGTTGCCGGCCTCTCACTGATCGCATCGTCCTTGAGATCGACGAACGCCGGCATCGAGGCGGCTCTCACAACCGGCGCCTACGCCATCGGTGCCACGTTGATGTTCGTGTATCTCGGCTTCCACCTAACGGCGACAGTCAGGGCCCGCTCGGCCGAGTCCTACGAGCCACGTCGGCGACGGTACGCGCGTCTGTACCGCGCATACATGGTGATCGCGTATCTCGCTTTCGCGCATGTGGGTGCGTCCTTCTTGCTGCACGAAGTCGTGGGGCCGGGGCTGGGATGGTTTCTGGTGACGATGGGCGCGGCGGGCGCCGTCACGATGATCGTCCGGCGGCCGAAAATTCGTGGTCTGCTCGTCTCGGACCTGCCGCTGTGGATCCACGTGATCGCCGGGGTCTTCGGCGCCGGGATCGTGCTGCGCTCCTGACCGGGACCAAAGTGCGGGCCGCGGGTGTTACCCGAGCGCACCGCTAGGATGAATCGAGGAGGCGACCCATGTTCAAGACGAAGTCCCGGATGCCGTCAGCCGACGAGGCTCTTCCCGGCCGCACCGACAAGGTCATGCCCGTCCCAGAGAAGCACGCGGTGCTCGGCACGCCGATGCAGCCGCCGTTCCCCGAGGGGCTCGAGTGCGCGCAGTTCGGCCTCGGATGCTTCTGGGGGGCCGAGCGCAAGTTCTGGGAGACCCCCGGCGTCTACACGACCGCGGTCGGCTACTCGGGTGGCTACACGCCGAACCCCACCTATGAAGAGGTGTGCAGCGGCCTGACCGGACACACCGAAGCCGTGCTGGTCGTCTACGACGGCAAGCATGTCAGTTACGAAGACTTGCTCAAGGTCTTCTGGGAATCCCACGACCCGACGCAGGGCATGCGCCAGGGCAACGACGTCGGCACGCAGTACCGGTCGGCCGTCTACACCTACTCACCCGAACAGCGCAAGGCAGCCGAGACGTCTCGCGCGATGTACGCCAAGGCCCTGTCGGAAAACCGGTACGGAGACATCACGACCGAGATCCGCGAAGCGCCCGAGTTCTACTACGCCGAGCCCTACCACCAGCAGTACCTGTACAAGAACCCGCACGGATACTGCGGGATCGGCGGCACGGGCGTCAGTTGCCCGGTCGGCCTCGGCGTCGAAAGCTAGTCGGTCGACTTATCGGAATAGGAGGACCCATGTCCGATCACGCTGTCGTCCACTTCGAGATCGGGGGGCCGGACGGCCAGGCGCTCCAGGACTTCTACGGCAAACTCTTCGGCTGGACGATCAACGCCGACAACCCGATGAACTACGCGATGGTCTTCAAGATGGACAACGGCATCGGCGGCGGGCTGGTGAAGCCTCAGATGGGACCTGCGAAGAACTTCGTCACCGTCTACGCGACGTGCGGCGATGACCTCGCCGGTGTGCTCGCCAAGGCCGAGGGGCTCGGTGGAAAGAAGGTGTTCGATCC
>JBHELU010000261.1:0-11431 GCA_046262955.1 Actinomycetota bacterium
GGTGTGTGCATCGCGACACACTCACCCCAACCTTCTGCTTCGGGTGTGCTCACCTTCACCAACAAGATGTCGCGGGTTTGCTCTGTCCCGAACGATGTGCGGAAAGGAGCAACCATCGGAAGCGATATCCGAACGAGCTCAACGGACGTGAGCTTGGTCATCGAGACTTCTTGAGCACGTACCAGCCGGCGCGCGTCATGGCCGTCGCCGTGTACCCATCGGAGACCGCGTCGCCGAAAGTGCCCCTTAGCGCGGCTCGCCACGAAGACGCAAGCGCCGGATCGTGCTGTCGCACTTCAACGATGTCCTGGGGGACCCATGCGAGCAGCACACGTCCCTCGCCATCTTTCGAGACCGGACGACCGTCTTCGTCTTCTTCGAGGATGACGGTTGCGTCGCGTAGGGGGACGACCGGGTCGGCACTCCCTTGCGCGGCCGCCACCGCACGCGACGAAGTGAGCTGCCACGACACCAAGCATCTGTCGGACTCGTCCCCTCGGTTGATGCCGTCCGGCATCTCGCCGTAGAAGTTGGGCTCGTATCCAACTATCCCCGCACCGAGCTTCGTCAGGTTGAAGTAGGCGTTCATGCGAACCAACGGGTCGAACGTCCAGACGATCTCGTCGAGCCCTTCGTCGAGAGACCACGCGCGCTGGTGCTGCGTCAGCGCAAACCCGACACTTGCTCCTTGAAGTTTGGGAGTTACGCCTGAGATATGCGAATGGAGCTGAAGGTGTCCGTGGTGGCGGGCGAGGAAGCCGACGGACGCTCCCACGAGGACACCGTCTCGGAACGCACCGGAGACGTATCCGCCGCTATGCGCAAGAGCTCTCAGCAGCGAACGCGAAACGAGATGCTCGACCTTTCCAGCGGCCCACACTTGTTGGAACAAGTCCTCGACCGCTGTCATGTCGTCGACGTCAAAGAGCAGCCTGACTTCCACGCCGGAGCGCTTCGAAGCAGCTAGGGCCGCGGCGCGAGCCGTCTCGAGGACCGAGTCGTCAGAGCTGAGAGGCTGTCTCATCGGATGTCAGATTGCACGACGGCATGCGGTCGTGGCTGGTCGTCTTACACAAGGCTTCATCATGGTTTCGTACCCATAGCCAAGCGGGAATCGGTCGAAAGCGGCGAATATGTCCCACGTGAGGCACAAGGTCCTCTGGTCGATCTCGATGGCGGCCGTCGCTGCCGTCTGCTTCAGCCTGCTGTCTCCGGCTCTCGCGGCCGACGCCAAGCAGAAGAAGCGCCCGGCCAGCGGTTGCAAGCTGATCCGCCATAAGAAGGACCTCACCTGCCTAGGCACCGCGGTCGAAGCTTGGTACAACACCGAGACCTCGATAGTGCCCACTCCGCTTCCAACTTCATTGGGAGCGGCTCCTCCCGTGAACCCATATGACGCCGACACGCTTCACTCGGGGATCAGGTCGGGACAGGAAGACTCGCGGATGTATTTGACGCTCGATGTGGCGAGCCTCGGTTACACGGCGATCCCGGAAAAGGGCACCCTGGTTATCCCGATCGATCCGGCCTCGTCCAGCGACGTCAAGGCCGCGGGCCTGCACTTGTGCTTTGTCGCCGAACCGCCGACAAAGAGCGTTCAAGGCAGCATCGACGTTCCACCCAAGGTCGATTGTTCCGTCGACGCAGGGCCCAAGTACCACAAGAAGCCGCGCGCGTACCTGTCCTTCGATCTCGCACCATTCGCTTCGGTCTTGGCAGAGGGGGGCTTGGCGCTGGTCCCGACACAAAGGGCGAGCACCGACCAACAGACCTGGCACGTCGAGACCTATGCGAAAAAGAACACGGCGAAGGGCGCTACGAGCATCGCTGCAGTGGTGAAGGTCCAGAAGCTCAGCGTCCCCGGTCTCAACAGCATCACCGGTGGTGGCGGTGGGGGGCCGATCTCGTCCGGCGGGGGAAGCCTCGGCTCGAGCGGTACAGGATCCCTCATCGGCGGCGGGTCGGCAGGGTTGCCGATCGGCAACTCACAATCGAGTGGATCCAATCCGATCGCGAGTGGGGGAGAGACTTCGGGGACGGCGGCAGGGCAGACACAACCGAGCGCGGCCCCCGGAGCCCTGTCGCCAGTGGCGGCGGTCCGTTATCCGGGTATCTGGTTCGTGCCGCTCGCGCTGGTTATCGGTGCAGGCTTCTTTGGCTTCGCACTGACCAGAGAGGTGATCCTTCGCCGGTCGTAACCCTTTGTACGTAGGGAATGCAGCACGGTAAGCAGCCGCCTCGATTCTCTGACGAAGTTCTGAAGCTCCGCTCGTTCGCGTGCTTCTAGTAGCCGCGATCCCTGCACGTGCAATATCCCGAGCCCTAGAACTATGAGCCCTACGCCACCGATGGCACCTGAGGCCACGTAGGCCATCTGGATCGGCACGAACAATGTCGCGCTCGCGCCTTTCCACGCGAACGCGATGCCGGCGAAACCTGCAAGAACCAATCCCGCGGCGACGAGGCACGACATAACGAGTGGATCGACCAATCGCCGGCCTAGTTCCGAGAAGAACGCGCGGGCAAGATCTCGAAAGTTGGTGGGGACCGGTGCCGGGGTGCTCACTGCTCGGGAGTTGAACCTTTCTCTCCGGTGCTCTCGTCTTCGGCCACCAGTTCGTCAACGACCGACTTCAACAGCCCGGAGACTTGCTCCATCTGTCGCGTGCGGTCGAGCGAGTCGCGATGCAAGGCTGCGAAGTGCGCAAGGGCGACGCCGACGATCACGATCCCGAGGCCGACAAGACCCGCCGAGATCAGATACGGAAGCTGAAGCCCGACATTCAGTTGTCCGGCAACCTTGCTCCACGAGTACGCGATCAACCCGAAGCCGGCTGCGGCCGCAACGACTCCGACGTAGACCCAGATCGACGCCCCGAAGCGGAACCGTCGTCGCCGCGGCGCGGGGGCGGTGACGGCATCCTCCTCTTTCTCTGGGGTCGCTTTGGGGATGGACGTCATCTCAGTCGTTTCGGTTGTGTCCGACTCGGCGAGCATGATCCCTCCCTCGTGGTCCCATCCGCACTGCGACGAGGTGCGGTTTCGGGGCTCGATCATGCCCCCGACTCGCTTGGCTCGTATTGTGGTGCGGCACCAAAGTCAGAACGGATTCATGGATCGAGAGCTAATAGATGAAGACCGCACGCAGCCATAGTGGTGCCGTGGCCGGTAATCAGGTGGAGGGTCTCGAAACGACCACCCTCTCGCAGGTGCTACGAGACCTGGGCCCAAGCATCGTGCAGGTCATCGTCGCCCCGAGCGGTCTGGACGTCCCGGCCGCCGGCCCCTTGATCTACGACAGCGCCGAGCCGTCACAGATCGACCGAAGCGCCATCGTCCTGGCCGTTGGGATCCGACCGGACGAGCCGGCCGCCCGCCGCCTAGTCGAAGTCGGGTCGGACGCAGCAGCTGTCGTTTTCAAGTTGAGCGGCCGCGACTGTCTGGTGGCTGAGGATGCAGAGAAAGTGGGAGTCGCGCTTCTAGCGATCCCCGACGAGGTCAGCTGGAGTCACCTCCACGCGATGCTCTCTCGAGCCACGGCCGTGATCGCTGCAGATACCGATGTGGTCGGGATCTCGGGTGTGCCCCTGGGGGATCTGTTCGCGCTGGCGAATGCGATCGCGGCGATGACCGGCGGAGCCGTCACGATCGAGGACGCGCGAGCGCGCGTTCTCGCCTACTCGAACATCGAAGGCCAGGCCATCGACGAGCCGCGTCAAGCCACGATCCTGGGGCGGCAGGTGCCGGACCTACCGGCGATCCGCGACATCTACAAGGACCTATGGGCTTCAGACGGACCGATAAAGATCGACGAGATCAAAGGTCTCGAGATCCGACCTCGCATCGCAATGCCGGTGAGAGTGGGGGCCGAGGCGATCGGTTCGATCTGGGTTCTCGAGGGTGACGAAGCCCTGGTGCCTAATGTCGATCAAGCACTGCGTGAAGCGAGCCGCGTTGCTGCCCTACACATGATCCAAGCGCGATCTTCACGCGACGTCGAGCGTCGCGTGCGTGGGGATCTGCTTCGTTCGCTGCTCGAGGGACGATCTGTCACGGGCGCGGGGGCCGCGCGCCTCGGGATACAACCCGACTCTCTGTTATCGATCCTTGCTTTCCAGCTGCCACAGCTCGATCGAGCTCACGAAGAGGTACATCGCGAGCGCTTGGTCGACCTCGTCGCCCTTTACTGCGAGGCGTTCCACCACCGGGCTCCGTGCGTAGCGGCCGGCCGAACGGTTTACGCGCTGCTGCCGTCCAAGAAGAACCTCACGCGGGAATGGGTCCGCAAGCTTGCAAGCGATATCCGCAACCACGCGGAATCGACTCTGCAGACGCCGGTCAAGGCCGCGGTTGGGCCGATCGCGGATCGTCTCGAGACGCTTCCGACGGCTCGACAGGAAGTGGACAGGGTGCTTCGCGTGCTGAACGAATCGCCGGACTCCCTGAAAGTGGCCGCGGCTGAAGACGTCGCAAGCCGGCTGGTTCTTTTGGAGCTCAAGGAGCTCGCGCTGGAGCGTCCCGGCCTGACCCAAGGTGTGGTCGAGCAGATCGCGGCTCACGATGCTGAGAAGAAGACGACTTATCTCGAAACCCTGCGCGCATACCTGGATGCTTATGGCGATGTGCCGCGCGCTGCCTCTGCTTTGGACGTGCACCCGAACACTTTCAGGTACCGGTTGCGCAGGCTTCGCGAGATCTTCGAGATCGATCTGGGCGATCCGGACGAACGATTGGTGATCGAGCTGCAACTGCGACTGCTGTCCGACGATTAGGTAGAAAGTGCTCCCGATCGTTCGATCGCGGTGACGCTCCCGCCCAGATAGGCCTCGATGACCAGCGGATCGTTGCGGACGACCTCCGGTGTCCCTTCTGCGATCACCATGCCCGCGTCCATCGCGACGATGCGATCGGCCAAGCCCATGATCAAGGGGATGTCGTGCTCGATCACGACAAGTGTCATGTCGAATTGCTGTTTGAGCTGATCGAGTAGCCGGCCCAATTGCTCCGTCTCCTTCTGAGCGATTCCCGAAGAGGGCTCGTCTAGAAGCAACAGTGTCGGTTCAGTCGCGATCAGGCATGCCAGCTCTGTGATCCTCCGCGTCCCCGTCGACAGCTCTCTGATCTGTTTCGTCCGAAAAGTATCGAGACCCATGAAATCGATGAGCTCCCGCGCCTTTTCCGTCTTGGATCTCTCGTTCACGGGTAAACCGATCGTGGACAGCACGACGCGTGTCGGTAGCACGCGCTCGAGGGCCACCTTCACGACCTCCTCGACGGTCATGGTGGGGAAGAGGGCCGCGTCCTGGAACGATCTGATCAATCCAAGACGTGCCCTTGCTTCGGCGTTCAGATGGCTGACATCGAGCCCATCGAAGACGATGGCACCCGAATCAGCCCTTGTGAAGCCGCCGAGAAGCTCGAACGTAGTCGTCTTACCCGCGCCGTTCGGTCCGATGAGGCCCACGGTTTCTCCGGACCGCACGCGCAGCGACACCCCATCTACCGCTCGGACACCGCCGAAGGTCTTTTTGAGATCGCGAGCTTCGAGCAAGACGTGACCCGCGACGGACGACCGGCGCGCTACCGCCGCGACGGTGGGCTGGTCGACGGCTTGCGCGATGCCGTCGCTCGACCCCGCCGGCAAGCTCGGTGCAGTCCAGGCCCCCTTCGCGAGCTTGCGGACGATCCGATCTCTCACGGGTTCGATCAAGGACGCAAGACCCCCGGGCAGATACAGGATGATCAATAGCAAGCCCAGGTTCGTCGCCGCGATCCCGGCGGTGTCCAGTGGCAAGAACGCGGGGATGCCGATCACCAGCAAGACGCCCAGAAGCGGACCGGAGAGGATCGCAACCCCCCCGATAACCGTCATGACCGCAACGTTGATGCTCGAGGCGATCGGGAAAGCCTGAGGTGTGATGCTCGAGAACGAATGCGCGTAGACCGCACCCCCGATACCTGCGATGAATCCAGATAGCAGGAAGGCCTGAAGCTTCGTCGCCGTGGCTTTGACCGTGAACGCTCGGGCGTTCTCCTCGTTATCTCTTAGTGAGATGAGCAGACGACCGAATCCTTTTCGGCGAACGTTGCGAGCGATCCACAATGTCCCGATCAGCAGGGCAAACGCGAAGTAGTAGTAGGTCTTCCCAGTGTCCAGCGGATGGCCGAACAGCTTTGGTTTGTAGACGTTCGGGGGGGTTCCTCCGAGCGCCCACGTCTGGTTCAAGAAATAGCTAGACGTGACCAGCGCGAAAGCAAGCGTGGTCACCGTCAGCAGAAGTCCTTTGATACGGAGCGCCGGTACTCCGATCAACAACGAGGCGGCGGCCGCCGCGGCTCCCGCGTAGATGAATGCGATGACGAAGTCCCCGGTGTGGTTCACGACGTACACCGCAACGACGCCGCCTACCGCGGCCAGTGCGAACTGACCCAGTGTTAGTTGCCCGCCCAGTCCAGTGACGATGCCTACGGACAGGCCCACGATCGCGAACGCGAACATGCCGGTGATGGTTCCCGCGGCCGTGTTCGTGATCACGATAGGTAGCGCCGCAATGATTGCGAGACAAACGAAGGCGGTGATCCGCTCGAGATTGCGGATGCTCCAGAACTGCATCAGGTGCTCCGGGATGGGACGCAGCGGTTGCACGGCGGCCCAGCTGCCTTTCTCTTCCTCGCGCCCCGAGCTCCCGCGTTGCAGCAGCAGTGCGACGAGGATGATCGCAAAGAGGATGGCGTCGACCAGCCCGGATTGCGAGAAGTTGTACAGCGTCAGTTGTTCGATGACACCGAGGCTGATCCCACCCAGCAACGCGACGGGGATGCTCACCATCCGTCCGACCACGGCGGCCGCGAGCGCGCGGAGCAGCAGACCTGGACCGAAAGTTGCAGCTCCAGCAAACCCCTGCGTAGGTTGGGTCAAGATCGCAGTGAACGCTGCCAGCCCTCCCGCGAGACCCCACGCCAGGGAGGACATGCGGCCGGAGAACACCCCTGAAAGCCGGGCGAGCTCGGGATTGTCTGCCGCTCCTCGGATCGCCAGCCCGAACCGGCTCCATTTCAAAAAGAGTGCGAGTGCGATCACGAGCAAGGGCGATAGGAAGAGCATCCCGGTATAAGCGGGAGTCACGGTCAGGGCCCCGATGTGGAACGTCGGGAGCCACGACGGTTCCGGATACCTGCTTCCGGCCCCCGCGGTGGAGTTGATCGCGAACGCGAAAGCAACTACGAATTGACCTACGCCCAGCGTCGCGACGACGCTCATCAGGCGCGGTGCCTTGCGCAAGCGTCGAACGACGCCGACCTCGGCGATTGCTCCCACGGCTCCGGCGGCCGCGACTGCTCCGACTACCGCGACCCAGTAAGGGATGTGCCATTTCACGACCGCAAGGCCGAGGAGAGCCGCGCCGAGGGCACCGATCTCACCGTGAGCGAAATTGATGATTCGGTTCGCCCTGTAGATGATCACGAGCCCCACTGCCAACAGGCCGTAGGTGAGACCGACGATGATCCCAAGGGTCACCAACGGCAGCGGTGTCTGCCATCTGCCCGAGATCGTGTTCGCGTGAAGGTGCGGCAGCAGCCGAACTGCGACGACGACCGCGGCTATGGCGGCAGCGCCACCCGCGACCTTGCCCGTGCGCAACCGCTGGACGAACTTCAACTACCCCTCCTCTTGAGGCCCGCCCGCGGTGCCTCCGACGCCACGCATCATCGCAGTGAGCCCCGGTGGAGATTCGTCGGTCGGACCCAACACGGCCCGTCCGGGATGTCGTGGCGAACGACCGAGCGCATCGACCTTCGGAAGTAGTTTCGCCCCGGCATGAATGGCTTGCGGACGGCAGTAGCCCTTGGTGTGAGCGCAGTGTTGCTGATGTCTGGGTGCGCTCTTTCGGGACTCGCTTTCGAGCAGGATCAACGGCTCCAGTTCGAGGCTCCTTCTTATCGTCAGAAGGTGAACCTCCCATACACGATCCGTTGGTCGATGAGCGATTTCCAAGTGACCGGCGAGACGGGGCAAAGCGCGGAGAGCTCCGGGTATTTCGAAGTGTTGTTCGATACAGGCCCTCAGCCACCGAACGAAGGCGTGGACTATTTCGCGCGGGACGACAGGTCGTGCGTTGCGAGTGACGGCTGCCCCGACCGGCACTACCTCGCGCAGCAAGGTGTGTATACGACGACCGATCAGTTCTTTCGCGTGCACCACCTAGCCCCCGCCCCCGGAGTCGATCTCAGCAGAGGTCAACCCGACATCCATGATGTGACGATCGTTCTCTTGAACGGTGCCGGAAAACGGATCGGCGAGAGCTCTTGGACGACGAGTTTCGAGATCATCCATGACTGAGGCTCTCTCCGACGATCGTTCGATCCAAGACATCGAAGCAGAACGCGATCAGTTGCGCGACAGCGCGCGGCGCACCCTTGGCGTTTACGGCGCCGGTGACGAGCAACCCCCACCTCTACGCGAGACTCTCAGACGTCCCGGCGTGAGCGCTTACCCGCTGTTCGCGCTCGGTCTATTGATCGTTGTCGATCAATACTTGTTGTCCGGCTTCTCGATCCTCGGTCCCGACATCGCACGGTCGGTCGGGATCAGCACAAGTGCTGTGGGTGTGGTGGTCGCTTTCGACACGGTCGCAGCCGCCCTTGCCGGTCTGCTCATGTCTGCTTACGTGCAGAACAGGCCGCGCCGCGCGCTGGTCTGCATCGTCACAGCATTCGCGTGGAGCGTGGCCACTTTGGGGATGGGGTTCGTGGTCGCGATCGGCGGACTGTTCCTGATGCTTGTTCTGGACGGCGTCTCGACGGGAAGCGTGTACTCGGTTCACGAGCCACTGCTCATGGATAGCTATCCACCCGAGGCCCGCGTCCGTGCGTTCTCGTACTACCGCGGATTGAATGCCGCCGGGCTCGTAGCCGCTCCCTTGCTGGTCGCCTTTCTAACCGCGGTTCTGCACATGACCTGGCGCGGAGTGTTTATCGCGATGGGTGTCGTTGGCGTAACGGCGTCATTGATCGCGAGCCGCCTGCGCGATCCGGTCTTCGGGAGATGGGACGCGGGCAGGCTTCGCGAGCTGGTGCGACGCGGGGACGTCGCTGAAGGTCGGTCGGAACAGGATGAGCACACCCAGCTCAGGTTCTTCGAGATCGTCCGCCGCTTGCTGTTGATCCCGACGGCCCGCCGGATCTTTGCGGCATACGCGGTTCTGGGGATCATGATCGTGCCCTTCAACACATTCTTCTCGTTCTATCTCGATCAACGATGGGCCCTTACTTCGACCAAGCGCGCGTTGTTCTTCGCAATGGTGGCAGCGGTGGCGATCGGGTCGCTCAGCATCTTCGGTCGTTTCGGGGAGCGGATGTTCCGGAGTGGGCCGGCTCGTCTGGTCAAGGCAACCTCGTGGGTGTTCTTCGCCGCGATGGTGATGATCATCATCGGCGTGACGATGCCAACCTTGCCGCTCGCGGCCGTCTTCTTTGCCGCGACCTTCGGGCTGATCGCCACTCTGTTGCCGTCGTTCTCGGTCGCAGTCCTATCGATCGTCCCCCCGAACATGAGGCCTCACACGGCATCGCTCTCGTTGATCTATCTTGCCGGCGCGGGGGGTGTCGCCGGCTCGATATTGCTGGGCGGGGTCGAGACGCGCTTCGGGATCTCTGCCGCCATCGGATCCGTGTGCGTGCCGGGGATAGTTGCCGCCTTGATGCTTCGCGGCGCCTCGCGGACGATCGAAGCAGATCTCGACCGGCTGATCGACAACGTCGTCGAGGAAGAAGAGATCTCTAAGATCGTTCGGTCTGGCGTCCACGTTCCGATGCTCTCGTGTAGAGGCATCGATTTCTCATACGGAAACCTTCAGGTCTTGTTCGATGTGTCTTTCGCCGTGGACGAAGGCGAGATGGCTGCGCTTCTTGGCACGAACGGCGCCGGCAAATCCACACTTCTGAAAGTGATCTCAGGGTTGGGGCTGCCGTCGAAAGGCTCGGTTCGATTCGAAGGCGCGGACATCACGTATCTGGATGCCGAACGAAGATTGAAGCTCGGCATCGCTCAAGTTCCTGGAGGACGCGGCGTATTCGGACCATTGTCGGTCGTCGAAAACCTGCGACTCTTCGGCTATAGCTACGGACGCGACAAAGACGAAGTAGAGCGCGGAGTCGACGTCAGCCTCGAAGCTTTCCCGGCCCTCGCATCTCGCCGTAATCAACCGGCACAAACGCTTTCCGGCGGCGAGCAGCAGATGCTTTCCCTCTCCAAAGCTCTCATCCTGAGACCTCGCCTATTGATGATCGACGAGTTGTCCCTAGGGCTCGCGCCGACTCTGGTGGGACAGCTCATGGACATGGTTAGGCGTATCAATTCGGAGGGAACCGCCATCGTCTTGGTCGAGCAGTCTGTGAACATCGCCTTGAGCCTGGTCGATCACGCGTACTTCATGGAGAAGGGCGAGATCAGGTTCGACGGCCGGGCTCGTGAGCTCCTCGAACGGACCGATCTCGTTCGCTCCGTATTCCTCGAAGGGGCTGCCAAGGGCGTCGAAGCACGCCTGGGATCGACGGAGGGGGTATGAGCTTGTGCTGTCAGACCAAACGCTCGAGCCTCCATTGTGGTCGGGGCCGAGTCGTTCGCTAAGGCGAGCATGGATTATTGGACGAAAGCAGCTGCGGCTCATGGGGGCATCCAATGAAGATCGATAAGACGCTTGTAGCGGTCGCTGCCGTCGTGGCAGTGGTGGCGGCCGCGTGCGGTTCGACAGTGCCCGAGTCCCAACAGGTCGCGTTGGACAACGGCGCTCAGGGGCTTGGATCGGGGCTATCGACCGCTTCACTTCCACCCGGCGCACATGTCAACAACAAAGGCCAGATCGTCGACGCGCATGGAAATGTGATCGGTAACGCGTCCGGTGGGGGCTCGCTAGCAGGGACGGGTGGCACGAGTGGTGGTAGCAGCGGTTCGTCGGTCGGTGGATCGGGCGGTTCTTCCGGCGCGGCGACCAGCGGAGTTGGTTCGAACGGGCCCGGGATCACGTCGACGACGATCGCGTTGGGGCTCGGTGCCGTTACCGGTTCAGCCGCCGGCAATCAATCCATCGGTGCGAGTGCAGCAGGCATCGACTACGACCGCGCGTGGACCGTGCTCGTTGACTACACCAACCAGCATGGTGGCATCGGGGGCCTGCGGATCGTCCCGGTGATCCACAACATCAGCGCGGTGTCGTCCGAGAGCTTCGCTCAACAGGAACAAGACGAATGCAACGACTGGACGCAGGACCACCATGTCTTTGCGGGCCTCGAGCAGCCGCGTACAACGACGATCCTCGAATGCATGCAGAAGGCCGGCGGCGTGAATGTCTCTTCGTCGACGATAGAGACGCTTACGAATACTCCCGACCAAGAAAAGTGGCCCTATTACATAGAGCACACTGCCATGGAC
>JBHELU010000262.1:0-8226 GCA_046262955.1 Actinomycetota bacterium
GCATCGCCGCGTTGCTTTTTGCGAACCGCAATCTGCCGGGGCTGGCTCCTGCAGGACTCGGCCTCGCGCTCAACCTGCCCGTGATCGGTTTGAACGGAGCCATGCCGGTATCGGTGAGCGCGGCTCGTGATGCAGGTGTGAAGGCGAACCTCAACGACATCGGTTTCAAGCATGAGCGCATGGACTCAGCCACACGATTGCGTTTCCTAGGAGATGTGATCCCGATCCCCAACAGTCAGCAGATCTTCAGCGCGGGTGACATCGTTCTGGCGTTAGGGATCGGATGGCTCGTCTACAGACGAACACTGGGAGAGACCGAAAGAATGCGGGTTACGACAGTTTCCGATTGACCGCGTGCAGCAGCGCATGGACCGCGGCGGTTGCAGCGTCGTCGTAGATGAGAGCACTGCCCACCACCGGTGTGATCCCGTGACGTTCTGTGAACGAAGCGCGCACGAGAATTGCATCGCTGGAGCCCAGCCTGTGGATGATGACTTGCTCGATATCGATCGAGGCCCCCCCAGCGCGCAAAGGTTCTTCTAGTGCCCGGCATGCCGCAAAGGCCGCCGCTCGAGCTCGGATCTCACGGGTAGCGCCGGCCACCACTGCGCCCTCCGTGATTTCACCACTGGGCCAACTGAGCGTTACACGCACCCACGGCCCGTCGTGCTTGTTCGCAACGATCACCGACTCGACCAGTGGCCGGCTGCTGCGACCGGTGTCGGTCGCGGGGGCCGCGGTGGGAATGTCATGGAGAGTGGGTTCCGGTGGCGGAGGAGGCGCGGATGGCTCATCCAGGGAGATCGAAGAGACCTCGTCTTCTAACTGGACGACCGAGACGATCCGGTGATCGATCGCGATCCCAAAGCCGGCGGATGCCAGCGACTGGACGTCTCGGACGACCTGTTTCGGAGAGCGCTCGCGAGTGGCCACGATGTGGATCTCAGAGGGGGCGTCGCCCCCGACCACCCGGGCACTGCGGACTCCCGGGACGCGTCGAAGCTCGTCCTCCAACCGGTGTAGCTGCTCCTGCATGAGCGGTCGGTTCGCCTTCTATCTGGAAATCCCTGCCTATTCAGAGAGTACAGGAAGGACCGCGACTGCCAAGGGGGTTCGCGACAAAAAGCGGGACGAAAGGGGCGAAAAGCCTACGTAACCAATTCTTCGAAGAGATCGACCACGTCGGGATCGTAAAGAGACCCCGCCGACTGCCGGATTTGATCCAACGCGTCGGCGGGGTCCATCGCGGGCCTATAAGGACGATCCGAGGTCATGGCGTCGTATGCATCGGCCACCGAGAACGCCCGTGACGTTAGGGGGATCTCCTCCTTGGAAAGGCCGAGCGGGTAGCCCCGCCCGTCCCATCGCTCATGGTGGGTCAGGATGATCTCGGTGGCCGACTTTGAAAAACCGATGGGCTCCACGATGCGCACGCCCAGCTCGGGGTGGGTGCGCATGACCGACCACTCCTGGCTGTCCAGGGGGCCGGGTTTGTTCAGGATGGCGTCGGGGATCCCGATCTTGCCGATGTCGTGGAGCATGAATCCGAATGACACCTCTTCGTTCCTCGCTAGGGCCGGGTCCGCTTTCGCCAGGCACTGGGTAGCGAGCTGGGTAACCCGCATCTGATGCCTCCCGGTGACCGAGTCCCGAGCTTCGACGGCGCCGGCGAGGGCCTGGATCGTAGCCAGATCACGCTTGCGCTTCTCCTCGAGGGACTCCATGTACGAGTTCAACAAGACCCCTGCGACGTCATCGGCGACCACGGGGGCGGATGACGACGACCCCACGGCCCGAAGCAACTCGTCCACCGAGCCGCCCTTGTAGATGGCGGCGGTAGCTCCAGACTCGAGAGCTCGAACGAGAGCAGTGCCGTCCTTATCGGAGGGCTCGCCCATCACGATGATCTTGGTCGACGGGCACTCTTTGTGGATCGAGGTAACGAGATGGCAGGTCGGCGAGAGGTCCAGATCGACGAGGGCGATGTCGGGATAGATCGAGGTGGCCGCGTTCAGGGCGGCATCCGCCGTCTGCACCTGGGCGGCGACGTCGCCGATCCCGAGCCCGTTGACAACTTTTTCCAGCGATTGGGCCACGACCCGATGCCTTTCGGCGATCAGGACAGTTATCCCCCCGTGGTCCGAAACCACTTTGCCTCCCCGCGTCACAGAAACAGCCCATACGGGCCATTGCCCTCAGTACTTAACAGGAGCTACAGTGCCCTCGTAATCCCCCGAACGGGTCGAATCGGTCACCCGGGCGGGCAGCGGAGTGATTCGGAGGGGATGACGCCTAGTCAGGCATCCTTTTTTAGATGAGCGGAGCGGCGGTCCCAGTGCGGGCCGGTCTGTCCCAGACACCTCTAGATTGAGAGGAGGTCCGCGTGAAACTCCGTTTATTGGGTCTCGCGGCGGTGATCACCGCGCTTTTCCAGACTGCTGGTGCTCACCTGAAGTGGTAGCTAAGCAACATCAGCGCTTCGATGGAGGAGGGGCTCTCATGAGGTCCCTCCTCTTCGCGTTGCCCTGAGGACCGACGGCGCTAGCGCAGCGCGCCGTGGGCCTCGTGTTTGGGCTTAGTTGGCGATAAGCGGCCGCATCGCTCTCCTTTTCCCTACGATTGCAACGTGAAGGCCAGCCGTGTCTACGCCTGGGTCGTCGTGTTGTTCACGGCGGCGCTCATGGTGGCCTTGATCCCGACGGTCGATCACTTCCCACCGATCTCTAAGTTCCTCTACTGGACGATCCTTCTCGCCGCCATCGAGCTCTTGCCCGTCACGTTGGGTTTCGAGACCCGGCTGACGATGGGGTTCACGATCCTCTTGGCGATCGCGATCTTGTTCCAACCGGTCATCGCGATGTTGATCGCGTTCCTCGGTTCGATCGACCCTCGCGAGATACGGCGCGAGGTCCCGCCTCACAAAGCACTCTTCAACCGCGCGCAAGGTGCTCTTGCAACCGGTGCAGCGGCGTATCCATTCACGTTTACGACGAACGCGTTCCATCCGTGGCTCGTGGTGCTCGCCGCCTTGGCGCACCTGGTTGTGAACCTCGCACTGGTTGCTGCTGCGGTTCACTTCGATCAAAAGATCTCGGCTCTCGATGCATTGAAGTTGATCTTCCGCGACCTGATCACGGGGTTCGTCGTCTCGTACATCTTGTTGACCGGTTTGGGGGCCGCGACCGCCCTTGCCTATCAGAAGATCCCCAACGGTGAGTGGGTTGTAATCGCGATCCTGGTGCCGTTGTTGTTCGCACGGTTGAGCATCCAAGGCGCGAAGGCTCAGCAGGAATTGTCCGAGCGCTTGCGCAGGCAACAGCGCGTGTTGCTCGAGGTTTCCGAGAAGGTGTTCGTCGAGCGAGAAGAAGAAAGGAACCGGATCGCAGCCGACATGCACGATTCGTCGCTGCAATTCCTGGCCGCCGCGTCGTATGGAGTCGGGAACGCAAAGTCGTTCATCGACGTAGGTGACTCGGCGCGGGCCTCGGCAACGCTCAGCTCGGCGCAGAGCGCGATCGATCGTTCGATGGCCGCTCTGAGGGCCTCCTTGGTCGACCTCCGAAGGTCGACGATCGACGAGGGGGGCTTCATGTCGACTATCGAACGACTGGCCGACCAAGCATCAACGTTGTGGGGCACCCCCGTGGTGATCGAAGGCGGAGTAACGAAGGAACCTCTGGTGCCGGTCACGATCGCGGCTCTTCAGATCGTTCAGGAAGCCGTAACGAACTCCCTCAAACACTCACAAAGCAATGAGATCAGCGTGCGCGTCACGGAGAATGATGGGATGGTCCACGTCGTCGTCGAGGACTTTGGGTCCGGCTTCGACACCAAAGCCGAGATCAGTCAGGACCATGTCGGCATGAGGCTGATGCAGGAGCGCGCGCTGCAGGTTGGAGGGCACATCGAATTGAGATCTAGTCCGGGAAGCGGAACCAGGATCGAGGCCGTGCTGCCTGCGGCGGTTGCATCGTGACGATCAAGGCTCTGATCGCAGAGGATCACACACTCGTCTCGCAGGGCCTCGAGGTCATGTTGTCGTTGCACGACGACATCGAGCTCTTGAATACGGTCGAGACGGGTGAAGAGGCCGTGGAGACCGCTGGCAAGACGTCGATCGACGTCGTGTTGATGGACGTCAAGCTGGGCGGACAGATGAGCGGCCTCGAAGCGACGAAAAGGATCAAGGAAAGCTCACCCGACACCAAGGTCCTCGTGCTGACGATGTTCACCGATCCCGGAACGGTTGCCGAAGCCGTGAAGGCTGGAGCCGACGGTTATCTATCCAAAGGGTCGAGCTCCGAGGCCGTGCTACAAGCGATCCGAGATGTGGCAGAGGGTCGCTCCGTTCTGGATCCGAATGTGACCGAGGGGATCTTCGGTCGCATCGGCAAGCGAGACCCGCGCGCGTTATCGGATCGTGAACTCGAGGTGTTGCAAGAGCTTTCGCACGGCAAGTCAACGCGTGAGGTCGCCGAACACCTGCATGTCAGCGAGGAAACGGTCAAGACCTACCTCAAGCAGATCTTCAGAAAACTAGACGTTCGCGATCGAACCGAGGCCGTCGCCGAGGCCTTCAGGAGAGGCCTCGTCCACTAGCCCTCGATCGAGGGCTTCGTTAGAAAAGGGAGCGCGGCTTTCTGTGCGGTGAGCAAGCGGTTCAGCGCGTCCAGAACTGCACGAGCGATCGCGTCGTGCTCGTCCAATCTGACGACGGCCGAACCGACCAAGGTCTCGGCCCCCTTGCTCAACGA
Organism: Actinomycetota bacterium; assembly: GCA_046262955.1. GTDB lineage: Bacteria > Actinomycetota > CADDZG01 > CADDZG01 > WHSQ01 > JALZGD01. The sequence goes on from JBHELU010000262.1 coordinate 4,755, forward strand.
CACGACGGCAAGCTTCGACGTGCCGACCTCCAACACTTCTGCAGTCTCGAGGTCGATCGGCGCCGCCAGAAGATCGGTAAGCCCGTCGATCACCGCGAGGCCAACCGATCGCCATTCGCCCGAACGACCGGCAGCGCCGCTCCTCTCGCCGATCAACACGTCACCCTCCATCTCGAGGGATACGCGAGCGGAGAAGCTGTGAGAGTTCCGAGAAGTCGTGATCGAACTGAGCTTCCGGCGTTTGTCTCTGGCACCGATCCCTGCCTCGCCCGAACCGGAGCTCAGAACTTCGATCTGCGAGCTGGGCACGTGCATCCCCAGGTATTCGGTTGCCAGTCGCTGCGTCGAATCGATCAGAGCCTGGTGAGGTACCTCGGGGAGGACGAGGATCTGGGCGTGAGCAAGGCCGTTCTCAAGGGTTACCCGCGCCCTTCGCACGCCGCGAATGGCTTGAAGGGCGTTTTCCAGATCGGCTATGCGTGAGGAAGCGTGCAGGTCCACGGTGTTGACCTTCATGACAGTAAATGGATGAGACCAACAAGGTTCTACCCCGGCACTCGAAACCCTTCAGGAGCCGGCCGGCACAAACGAGAAATTTGTCCCGTATGTCCCAGATGGCAGAGCGTAATCGAATCGAGCATGCGCTGCCCCGTGGGGGCTCAAAGTGACGTCGATCAACGGCGATGTGAGCCTTTGAGCCAGCCCCGGCCCCCGGATCGCAACCACGATGCGGCCCTTGACCGCGACCCTGCGGGCCGACGTTCCGTTCGAGATCGCCAGACTGACGTGGATCGCACCTCCGGAATCGGTGAGGTGGCCGGTGACGGTGACGTCTTTCGACCCGAACGTCCTGGTCGAGGTCGACGTCGATATGTATCCGCCCTGAGCGTTCCATGTATAGGTCATCGAGTCCGAGCCCTCCGTGGTGGGGGCCTGCTCGACCGGCAGATCCGCTGCAGTTATGGGAACAACGTGGACCACGGCAACCGTAGGTGCGGGCGCGGGGAGGCCCGGGTTAACAGCGGGTCCGCCGGCGATAGGACCGGTCGTCTGTGAGCCGGATCCGGACGGGTTCCCATTGGATGGCCCCGAGCCATTTCCTTGGTTCCCATGGCTGGGGTTCGGTGACTTTTCCGGAGCAGCTGACGGAGATGCCGTGATGTGTCGGCCCTTCACCGATGGTGTTCCGGGGGCTGCCGCGTTCGGTCTCTGAGAAGACGACACGCACGCCGTCAAGACCACTAATCCAGCGATCGGCAGGATCGCTCGGGCGGTCTGGTAACGGCCCCTACGAGCTGCCGCGACCAACCACAGCGTTGCTCCGGCCACGCCCAGGGCCATGGCCAGCAAGACCAAGCCGGTCAGCCGGAATCCGGTGAACGGGAGCTCGCTCGGGTTGGCGGCGTTGCCTACAACCGATCCCGCCGCGGCCGCCGCGGCGTCTGATGCCGCTTCGTAAGTGACGACTCTGCGAGTTGAGTGGTACGGGGGATTGGTGGTTCCCGTTATCCGAGTGGCAGCCAGGTACGTCGTCGAGGTCGTCGCTAGTGAAACGGATGCGCCGCGCGCCCGAACGGTGTTCACGGCATCGAAGCCCCCCAGGCTCACGACCTTCCCGGTCCACTTCAGGTGGAGCGTCTCGCCCGGAGCCATGGGCCCGATCTGCCAGACGATGTCCTCCTTGTTCCCCGATTGGCCGAGCTCGGTCGCCTGGACGTTGCTGTTGATCGCCGCCGAGACCACATCGAGCTCGATCGGGACCAGATCCGTGGCCGAGACGTTGCTCAACGCCGACTGCCCCTCATTCGAGATCGTGACGCTGTAGTTCACGAGGCCACCAAGCTGAGCAAGGTCTGAATCAGACGTGCTCGACACCACCAAACCGGAAACGGTCGGGGTCGGCGAGGGCGTGGGGGAAGGGGTGGGGCTCGCAGATGGAGAAGGCGACGCCGACGGCCGCGGGGAAGTCGAAGATGACGGCGCGGCCGTCGGCGACACTGAAGGTGACGGGGTCGGGGTGGCTGCCGCGGAGGCAGGGTGGGGCCGATAGGTGGGCCGCGCCGCGGAAGCAGAAGGCCACGCGAGGGCGGCGATGCTCAGCACGATCACGGCGGCTCTAAAACGGATGGGAACGTCCTCCCCGGGGGCACTTGGGACTGCCGGTACCAAGGCCGGCAGTCACAATAATTATCACACGCCCCATCAAGCACGTTAGCATCGCCGTCAACCCCAATTCCAGGCAAGAAGTCTCCTAAAGATTACCAACTCCCTGCCGACGTTCATAGAGCAAGTTGTCTTGAACATGAGGCCCACGGCGCGCTGAGCTAGCGCCTTCGGTCCTCAGACCTAGTCGGAGGTCTCGATGCGGATCTGTCGCTCGGTAGCGATCGCAGGGATCCTCGCCGTAGGAGCCGTCTTACTGCCGGTCACCTCCGTCGGGGCCCACGACCGCGCCCCCGGCAGGTGCTACCGCTACCTTGCTCAGGAGCGGAGCTTTGCGACTCTGACGAACCACTCGCGTTCAGCTAACAAGGTGGCGAAGCTCCGTCTCGATCCTCAGCTCAGTTGGGTCGCCAGAACGCACACCCGGGCGATGGTTCGCAAGGGAACGCTCTTCCACGCCCCCGGGGACCAGATCACCCATCGCATCACCGGATGGATGAGCATCGGAGAGAACATCGGGGTCGGTCCGCTTAACTCGGTGGCCGGTTTGCAGAAGGCTTTCATGCACTCCCCCGAGCACCGAGCCAACATCTTGAATCCCGGATATCGCTACGTCGGGATCGGTGTCGTAGCGAAGGACGACACCCTCTGGGTGACGCTCGATTTCGAGGGCGAGAAGAATCCCGGGACAACTCTTCGACTTCCTTCTTGTTGACAGCTTAGTTCTTAAAGTCCGGGCAAATCAGGCCGAATCAAAAAGGAGACGCACCAACCGACAAAGGCAAACCTGCGGCAACGCAGGGACGCAAAGCCAGGGGCCCGTTGAACGGAAAGGCGGGTAGCCCAGCTACCGAACTGGGAGTCTGTAGATGACACGTCTGAGATCTGTGATTGCAACTGCAGCGATCGTCACCGCACTAACCACCTGCTTTTCCGCAACCTCGGTTGCGATCTCTCCGATCCCCGCAGCAGCGCACGGCCACTCGAGTTCGGTTGGCTGTTGGAAGCTGTGGCCGTCTGAGAAATCCTTTGCCGTTAAGACCAACTCGGCGCGCAGCAAGAACAGCGTTGCGAAGCTGCACCTCGACCCACAGCTGTCGAAGGTTGCGAAGCTGCACGCTCGCGAGATGGCACACCGCAACGTCCTTTACCACACCAGCAGCTACGACTTGATGCACCGCGTGACCGGGTGGTCTTCGCTTGGTGAGAACGTCGGTGTCGATGGCGGAGTTCGTGACTACGGGTCGACGCGAACCGTCACTGCTTTGCAGAACGCGTTCATGCACTCGCCCGAGCACCGGGCCAACAT
>JBHELU010000263.1:0-5355 GCA_046262955.1 Actinomycetota bacterium
AGTGCGATCCGCTACCACCCCAAGGTCCAGGCCGCGCGATCAACAAACAGATAAGAGACACGAACTATCAGAAGGTTGGTCCGCAGTTCTTCCCCGTGCCCGGCGCGCAGAACCCGCCCAACTTCGAGAGGTTCTTCGGCACCGACCAAGCGGTGTGGGACAGCGCGCCGAAGAATCCAGTGACACCTGAAAAGCCCATCTTCCGTGGAGGCTTTCTCTCGAACCAGCAGGTCGCGTATCTGTACGCGAGAACCTCGCGTCAGTTCGGTGACGTATTGGTGTTCCGCGCCAAGGGCCCCTCGTTCCCCGACACTCGAGCCGGCACAGCGGTAACCGTCCCCCGACAGGTCCGCTACTGGTCGGTATGCCAGAACGAAGGCGCGACGCAACGAGTGGTTGCCTGCACGCCCGATTATCGGACCCCGTTAGAGGGCGGTCATTTCACAGTCGTGATCTCGGATCCAAAAGATCGCCCTAAGAATGCGACCGCAGCGAACGGTGTCGCGTGGCTACCGTGGGGCGGCGCGTATTACGACGGCGTGGTGATCTACCGCTACATGCTTCCGAGTACGGGCTTCGATCACGCGATCCAGCAAATCCATCCGAGGCAGAGAGCCCGCTCCGTCATGGGGCCCTACATGCCCGCGAGCGGGTACTGCTCGACGGCTCGCTTCGAACGGGGTGGTTGGAAAGCCTGCATCACGAAGTAACCTCGACCGCATGATCTCCAAAACGATCGCGATCGCATGTGCATGCAGCGTGCTTCTGGCCGCCTGCGGTGGTAATGATTCGAACAAGACGTCGGCCGGCAGCGGCGCCAGCTCATCTCCTCTCGGGTCCCAGTGTCAGTCGAATCAGACCTGTCTCGACGACGGTTTGCGCTACGAAGACGTGAAGGTGGGTACGGGAGCAGAAGCGAAGAAGGGCGACAGCGTCAAGGTCGACTACGTCGGGATGCTCGATGACGGAACCGTGTTCGATGCGTCCCAGAAGCACCCACCCGGCTACTTCACGTTCAAGCTGGGGGCCGGGATGGTCATCCAGGGTTGGGACGAGGGAGTTCCCGGGATGAAGGTCGGAGGAGAACGCAAGCTCACGATCCCGCCCGAGCTCGGTTACGGCTCGGCCGGGTACCCGCCGACCATCCCGCCCAACGCAACGCTGATCTTCGACATCAAGCTGCTTGCGGTGAAGGGCTCGGGGGGTAGCTCCAACTACTAGCGCTTTACCGAAGAAGCACTTAGATCCAGCACCAGCCGTGCGTCCACGACTCGTTGTAGCCGGGTGGAACGCTGCCACTGTCTGTCGTGGTGGTTGTTGGGATCACCGTCTCTCGCCCTTGGATCGTGCTCGTGATCGTCGTGGAGACGTCGATCTTGGACGGCTTATCGCAGTTGTCGAAGATCCAGATCCGGTGTTTCCAGGCGGTCTGGCTGATCGTCGTTTTGGTTACCAGCGGGTAGTAGAAGACGAATAGGCCGATCGCAGTCGCGCTAAACAATGCGATGGCCGTATTCGCTTCCCACGAACGACCAAGCTGCACGGCCACGTATGCGATCGCCAGGCACATGAAGGGGACTGCGGGAAGCAAGTAGAAGAGGAAGACCGCCGGGCGGTCGGCGGCGAGGAAAACCCACGTCAGATACGTGAAGGCGAAGCCGGTAACGATCAGGCCCTCCGCACCTAAGAAGTCCCGCGTCCTGATCCATCGCCACGCGACATACAAAAGCGCAAGGATCGAAGACCACCACACGAATGGGCTTCCAGTAGCGATGATCTCTTCGTATCCGTTTCCGGTTGCCGACGGAGTGCACGACGAGCCGGAGCAGAAGAAATATGAAACGGGCCGTTTGAGCAGCATCCACGACCACGGTGGTGATTGGTACGAGTGCGTCGCGTTGAGATATCTCTGAAACTCGTACATAGATTTCTGACGATCGTAGAACGAGCGCAGCCAAGTGCCTTCGCTCCACGGGAATCCGAGGATGCTGCCGTGGATCCGGCCGATGTACGTGAGCGCGTACACGACGACCGGGACGATCAGTAAGAACAAAACGATCGTCGGGCCTTCTTCGAGGACGGCGCGTGCGATCGGATGGGGTTGGCCTTCGCGTCTGCGTCCGGCGAGCTCCCACCCGACCGTCAGGACGATCACGGCCGCCCAGATCAGCCCGCCGTTCCACTTCGATGCTGTTGCCGCCCCTACGCAGATCCCGGCTGCAAGACGCCACGGACGTCCCAGCAAGAGGCGACCCTTGGGCGGAGGCTCTTCGACTTCGTCGGGCAGCTCTTCCGGTTCTTCGGGGGGGCCTGTATCTCGGCGCCATCGCTCACGGTCTAGAACGATGAACAGGACCGCGGCAACTCCGAACAACGGGACGAAGATGTCGAGCATCGAGATCCGGGATTGGACGAAATGCAGCAGGTCGATGGCCAGGAGCCCGGACGTGATGGACGCTGCAAGGATCGACCTGAAAAGGAGACGCGCCAGCAAGTAGAGCAGAGCGACCGTGAGCGTCCCCGCGATCAGGGGGACGATCCTCCACCCGAGCGAGTTGTATCCGAAGATCCGTTCGCCGATCGCTATCAGCCATTTCCCAAGCGGCGGGTGCACGTAGGACTGCTCGTCGATGTAGCCCGAGGGGAGCTTGCAGAACTGCACCGAAGAGTCGAGGTAGAAGCACGCGTCTTTGGCGTAATAGACCTCGTCGAAGACGTAGCTCGAAGGATCGCTCAGATGGATGAATCGAACGATGAAGGCGACGACGCTGATGGAGCCCATCGCGATCCAATCGAGGCGGACCCAGCGCGGCGTAAGGGTTCTGGTCTCGCGTTCGTCGGCATCAGATGGGGGAAGCGTGTCGGTCTCCGCCTCGGCCATGTCGAGACAGCATAGTTATTCTCGCCTTCAGTGCGAACCGTCACGGCAGGGCTCAGGGTTCTTCGCCGCTCGCCGTGGGCGATAGCTCCCTTGTGCGCCGAGGGGTTCCTCGGCGCGCTCCTGGTCGGGACGGGAGCTTTCAGGGCTACTTCATCGAGCGTGGCTTCTACCGCGGTGTTCCCGTTGGATCTCTACTTCGACCTGAAGCAAGCGATCGCGTACGCCCCTGGATGGTCGTATCTGGTAGCCGCGGTCGGTCTGGGTGTGATCGTTCGTTCCGGCGTGCTGGCGGGCACCTTGTGGCTTGCCGACGATCGGAAAGGTGATCTCGTTGCGTCGTGGATCAGCGCCGCGCGCTTGGCCGCTCAGGCCACCGTTGCCTTCCTTCCCGCCGCTGTTTTGTTCTTCACCGCCGTAGCGATCCGCTATGCCCCCTTCGTATGGGTCGCAGCGCTTCTAGGCCTTCTGCCGGCCGTGCTGTTCACGCGCAGGGCCCTGCGTTTAGAGATGGCGGCGGGCACCACGCGCCCGGAACCGGTTCCTGAATACGGGACCGTCCTTGGATACGCATATCTGCTGGCGCTCTTCGGTGCGGCGATGACCATCCTTTCGCATGAGAGCTCGTGGCTATCTGCACTCGTTCTCCTTTTTATCGGTCCCCTGAATGCCTTGTTTCTGCTGGGGTGGCGCGAGCATGTCGTTGCCGGCACCTATCCCGGAGGAGGAACGCTCGCAGTAAGCGTCACAGTGGTCGTTGTGGGGGCTCTGTTCTTCGCTACGACGTACGACCGCTACATCAGAACGCCGGCGCCGGTCGGGCGAGCGGATCGGCCGGGAACGTTCTTCATCCTGCAGGGGGCGGATTCAACGTCCCGCACTGGAGCGCTCAGTCATGCCGATCCCAGGGCCTATGGGTTCCCGCCAAAGCGCACCGTGCTCCTTTCGTACACGAGCTCGCCTTCGTATGACCGCAACGACACACACCGAGATCTCGACGACGAAGCTCGCATCGTCTCCGCTCAGATGGCGGGTCATCCCGCGCCGCGCACCTTGTTGGGCCACTCGCTTGCAGGGTTGATCGTCGACCGGATCCTCGAGCACCACCTAACGGGACCGGATACGGCGGTCGAGCTTGCACCGCCCCCTCCGTACCCACCGCCGGTAGACATCCCACCACCCGGCGTGAATGAGCCCGGTCGAACGGGGGCCGATCTCTCGCGCGCGTTGTCGTGGCTCCTAGGCCACATCGGTTTGGAGCCTTTCGACGTCGATGCTCCGGCGGCACCTCCTAACCTGTCGCGAGTTGTCGCGAACGATCGCTCGGTGCGGAGACTTGCCGAGTGGGCCTTGGGGGATTCGGTGTGGCTCGATGGTGACTGGCGTCGGCCCGGAGAACGGAACAACGTCGTTATCACCGATCACGTCGGAATAACGAACGACTCTCGCGCAGCACATCTCGCTCGCGATTTCTTCGAGGACCGATCCGACGCGGACGACTCGTCTTCGTGGCGAGGCGCGTTGGTATCTACGTTGAGCTACGCATTCGCACCGTGGCGTCCGTGACGCGATGACGATAGGCAGCCTCATTCTGGTCGGCACGCCGATAGGCAACCTCGATGACATGTCGGGGCGCGCCGTTCAGGCGTTGAAGGACGCAGACGTGATCGCGTGCGAGGACACGCGACGGACTCGGAAGCTCCTGACGCATTTCAACGTGAAGGCGAGTGAGCTGTTCGTTTACAACGACATCAATGAACGTGCGCAGGCGCAAAGGTTGATCGAACGGGCGACTCGAGGCGATCGGATCGCTCTAGTTTCCGATGCAGGCATGCCGGGCATCGCCGACCCGGGCTATCGAGTGGTGGTCGGATGCATCGAGGCCGGCGTCCCGATCGACGTCGTGCCCGGCCCTTCGGCCGCTATCGCCGCTCTTGCAGTTTCAGGTCTCCCTACCGATCGATTTGTCTTCGAGGGATTCTTGCCGCGGAAGGGGTCGCATCGTTCGGACAGGATCGAGGCACTCGTAGCAGAGGACAGGACGATCGTTCTCTACGAATCACCTCACCGTGTCGAATCGAGTTTGGAAGAGCTCGCCGGTCGGCTCGGCTCCCGCCGCGCCGCACTTGCGCGAGAGCTCACAAAGCTCTATGGGGAGGTCAGGCGGGGGACTCTGAACGAGCTTCTTGGATCGGTGCGTGAAAGCCCAGTGCGCGGCGAGGTGGTCATCGTCATCGAAGGGAATCGTTCGCCGGCGACCAAGCCGACGACCAAGGAACTCGCCGCGCTGGCCAAAAAGCTCATGTCAGACGGGCTCGGTCGAAAAGAGGCGATGTCTGAAGTAGCCCACGCTGCGGGCGTTCCTCGGAAAGTGGTTTTCGACGCTCTTATCGACGAGGAGTAGCTGCTGCCGCGGACACCTCTGCGGCCGTGTCCGGCAACCGCACCTCGTGCCGGGCCTCTCTACCGAGCTCGGC
>JBHELU010000264.1:0-8011 GCA_046262955.1 Actinomycetota bacterium
CGATCGCGGTGCGCGCGGTGCACGAGATCCACCGTGCCTTCCCGCACGTGCCGATCATCGGGCAGGGAGGCATCGCCTCGGCAACGGATGCGCTCGAGATGATCCTTGCCGGCGCCTCGGCGGTTGCAGTTGGAACCGCCAACTTCGTCAACCCGCGCTCCGCACTCGAGGTCGTCAAAGGCATCGGGGACTACATGACCCGCAACGAGATCCAAGACATCGCAGAGCTCGTCGGCGCGGTGAAGCTCGAAGGATGAAAGCTCTGACAACCACTTTTAAGAACCCGCTCTGCGTCGCGCTCGATGTTGCCGAGCGTAGAGAGCTCGACCGCCTCGTAGATCAACTCGCCGGTCAGATCGGGCTGGCGAAGGTAGGTCTAACGACGTTCTCGGCCTTTGGCCCTTCGGTTATCGGCGAGATCGCACGCGAAGTCCCGGTCTTCGTGGACCTCAAGTTGCACGACATCCCGATGCAGGTTGGGCGCGCGGCTCGCGCTCTTGTCGACGCGGGTGCAGCTTTGCTGACGGTCCACGCAGCCGGTGGCTCTGACATGGTCGCCGCAGCCGTTAAAGGAGCTGGAAGCGTTCCCGTTGTCGGGGTCACGATCCTCACGAGCCTCCCGGAGAGTCAGCTCCGCTCCATCGGTTTCACCGGAACCGCGATAGACAACGTCGCGCGCCTCGCGCGACTCGCCACCGGGGCCGGCGCGGCGGGCGTCGTGTGCTCGCCACTCGAGATCGCTGCGGTGCGAAACGCGGTGGGCGAGGACCCATTGATCGTTACACCGGGCATCCGTGCAGGAAACGCCGAGTCCCACGACCAAGCGCGCACGATGGATGCGCGGAGCGCCCTTCAGTCGGGCGCCGACGTGGTTGTCGTGGGACGGCCGATCACTCAAGCGGCAGATCCTGCGGGCGCGGCCGCGCAGCTTCTCCAAGAGATCGGATGAATGTCTCGACGTACTCAGACGTGACCGAAGGAGATCTCGAGTCCGTGTTGGAAGAGCGGGGCGCGATCCTTCACGGTCATTTCCTTCTGTCTTCGGGACGGCACTCCGATGTATTCGTTCAGAAGTTCCGCGTGTTGGAGGACGCACCACTCGCTGAGCGTCTCGGCGAGTTGCTTGCAGACCGATTCAAGAACGACTTCGATGTCGTCGCGTCGCCGGCGGTCGGCGCGGTCGTACTTGGCTTCGTAACGGCCCTCGCCGCGGGCAGGCGTTTCGTTTTCGCGGAACGTAGCAACGACAAGATGGAATTCCGGCGCGGGTTCACGTTCGAGCCCGACGAGCGCGTGCTTGTCGTAGAAGACGTCGTGACGACCGGCGGCTCGGTCGCCGAAGTCGTTGACGTCGTGAAAGCTCTGGGCGGCGATGTCGTGGGGGTGGGGGCTCTTATCGATCGCGCCGATCCGTCGAGAGCAAAAGACCTCGGCGCGCCCCTGGAAGCGCTCGTCACTTTGCCCGTGCAGTCGTGGGCGAAAGACGATTGCCCTCTCTGCGAGAGGGGCGAAACCCTCGACGATCCGGGGTCTCGCCGCCTGAGGGCCTGACCCTCCTTTTGCAAAAGCGCAGGTCACTGCCTATACTCCGGGCTTCATGCCCTTGCCCCCTCCTCTCACCGAAGAGCAACGCCGGCAGGCTCTCCAGAAAGCCGCCATCGCCCGGCGCAAGCGCGCCGAGCTCAAAGAGCAGCTGAAGAACGGGCAGATCACTCTGCAAAGCCTGCTCGAAACGACGGGCGACGAGATCGTGGGCAAGATGAAAGTGTCGGCTGCCCTGGAATCGATGCCCGGCGTCGGTCGGGTCCGGGCCCGAAAGATCATGGAGAAGCTCGACATCTCGGAGTCCAGGCGCATGCGCGGCCTGGGGGCAAAGCAGAAGGAAAGCCTCCTCGAGGAGTTCGCACGCCGCTAATCGCGCCTCTTATGCACCGACGGACCCTGGGCCCGCATTGATGGACCCGCAGACATCGAGCGGGCACCTTTTCGTGGTCTCTGGCCCTTCCGGTGCCGGCAAGGGAACCGTCGTGCGGTGGGTGCTGGAGCGCCGCCCCGAAATCGTCCTTTCCGTTTCTTGCACGACGCGCCCGGCTCGCTCCGGCGAGCGCAACGGGATCGAGTACCGGTTCGTGACCGAGCCGGAGTTCCTAGGTATGAGAGACCGCGGCGAGTTCCTCGAATCGGCCGAGGTCTACGGCAACTACTACGGGACCCCTCGGGCTCCGATCGAAGCTGCCGTCATGGCTGGACGAGACGTCATCGCCGAGCTCGATATCCAAGGAGCCCAAGCAGTCAAGAGAACAAAGCCCGACGCGGTGCTGGTCTTCATCGAGCCTCCGTCGATCGATCACCTATCCGAGAGGCTCCGGGGCCGGGGGACCGAAGACCACGACAGTCTGAGGCGACGCCTCGACGCTGCCTACGACGAGATGAAGACCCGTCAGATCTACGACCACATCGTCGTGAATGACGACGTGGAACGGGCCGGAGAGTCCCTCGTCCGTATACTTGAGGGCAGCTAGGACGCCGAATCCACGCGTCCAGCCGCTCACCCACGAAAGGATTCCGATGATCGAGCCCAAGATCGAGACGCTCCTAGAGGACGTCGACTCCAAATACACGCTGGTGATCCTGGCGGCGAAGCGCAGCCGTCAGATCAACGCGTACTTCAGTCAGCTGGGGGAGGGCATCGCCGAGCACACGCCGCCCCAGGTCCCCATGAGCCCGGACCGTGCCCCCAAGGCTCTCTCCATCGCACTCCAGGAGATCTCCGAGGACAAAGTCACCTACGAGCGCACCGCCGACGGGATCAAGTAGCACCCACCCCCTAGCCATGACCGAGCTCGGGCGGGCCCAGCAAGAAGCAACGCTTCTACAAGGCCGCCGAATCATCGTTTGTGTCACGGGAGGTATCGCCGCTTACAAGGTGGTCCAGGTCGTGCGCGACCTTGCCCAACTGGGGGCGGACGTCCGGGTCGTGATGACGAGATCGGCTCAGCGCTTCGTCGGGACCCAGACCTTTGCAGCCTTGTCGGAGAACCCCGTCATGACGGAGCTGTTCGGCGAAGGTCCGGACGTTCCCCACGTCGAGCTTGCGCGCGGTGCCGACCTGGCGATCGTTGCTCCGGCAACTGCGAACTCGATCGGCAAGATGGCTTTGGGCATGTCGGACGACTTGTTCTCGACCACCATGCTTACGGTTCGCTGTCCGATCCTGATCGCGCCTGCGATGCACACAGAGATGTGGGAGCACCCGGCGACTCAAGAGCACATCGCTACGCTGAAGGCGCGGGGCGCGGTGATCGTCGGACCGGCGGTCGGCGAGCTGTCCTCGGGAGATTCGGGGGCCGGGCGGATGGTCGAACCCCCCGAGATCGTCACCGCAGCATGTGAGGCACTGCAGAGATCCCAGGATCTCGCGGGTAAGCGGTTCGTGGTTACGGCCGCGGGGACGCAAGAGCCGATCGACCCCGTTCGCTTCATCGGCAATAGGTCGTCGGGGCTGATGGGGTATCTGATCGCGGGGGAAGCGGCTGCACGTGGCGCCAAAGTCACGCTCGTCAGCGGACCTACCAATCTGGTACCGCCACACCGGGTCGATCTAGTACGCGTGAAAACCGCCGACGAGATGTCCGATGAAGTGTTCTCGGTTGCGGGGGACGCGGACGTCATCGTCAAAGCGGCAGCGGTTGCCGACTTCAAGCCCACCATTCACGTCGACAAGAAATTGAAGAAAGCGGAAGGAGCACCGGACGTCACGCTCGTCCCGACGGTGGACATCCTCGCCGAGCTGGGCGCTCACCCCGAAGCGCGCAAGCCGAACGGGATCCTCGTGGGCTTTGCAGCGGAGACCGAGCCCGATCCCGACAGGCTCGCGACGCTCGCGCAGGACAAGCGGCGATCGAAGGGGGCCAACGTGGTAGTCGCGAACGACGTGTCGAGCCCCGATGTGGGCTTTGAAGTGCATACGAACCGAGCGGTCATCGCAGACGACCGGGGCGTGACCGATGTCGGGCTGGTCACGAAGCAGGCTCTGGCGATCGCATTGATCGACCGCATCGCGGAACTGCTCCGCTAGGATGCCGGCCGATGACTAGCGCGCTTCACCTTTTCACCTCCGAATCCGTGACCGAGGGCCATCCCGACAAGATGGCGGACCAGATCTCGGACGCGATCCTCGACGAGATCATCGGTCAAGACGAGAACGCTCGCGTCGCGTGCGAGACGTTGATCACCACGGGTTTGGTGGTCGTCGCCGGCGAGATCTCGACCAAGACCTACGTTGACGTCCCGGCAGTTGTTCGCAGGACGATCACCGACATCGGCTACACGAGCTCGAAGATCGGCTTCGACGGCGAGACGTGCGGGGTCGCGGTGGCGATCCAGGAGCAGTCGCCGGACATCGATCAGGGCGTCAGCCAATCCTTCGAGGAGCGCGCCGGAGAAACGGCGGAGGATCGGTACGACTCTCAAGGTGCAGGAGACCAGGGAATGATGTTCGGCTACGCCTGTCGCGAGAACGACGACCTCATGCCGATGCCAATTTGGCTCGCTCACCGCTTCGCCCAGCGGCTATCGGAGGTCCGTAAGGCCGGCGTTCTGCCGTACCTGCGACCCGACGGGAAGGTCCAAGTAACCATCGGTTACGACGGACATCGCCCCGCGCGACTGGAGACGGTCGTCGTATCGGCACAGCACCAGCCGAATGTCGATATCGACACGCTCTTGAAGCCCGACCTGACACAACACGTGATCGATCCGCTCATCCCGGCGGACATCGACGCAGAGGACTGTCGCATCTTGGTGAACCCCACTGGGGTGTTCGAGATCGGGGGGCCGCGCGCCGACACAGGCCTTACCGGTCGCAAGATCATCATCGACACGTACGGGGGCATGGCGCGTCACGGTGGCGGTGCCTTCTCGGGCAAGGATCCAACGAAGGTCGATCGATCCGCTGCTTATGCGGCTCGCTGGGTTGCAAAGAACGTGGTCGCGGCGGGACTTGCAGAACGTTTCGAGATGCAGCTTGCGTACGCGATCGGCGTTGCGCACCCGGTGTCGACGGGGATCGACACGTTCGGGACCGAGACGGTCGACCCGGCGAGGATCCACGACGCGATCGGTCAGGTTTTCGATCTCCGTCCGGCCGCGATCATCGAGCAACTCGACCTCCGCCGGCCCGTGTATCGCAACACTGCTTCTTACGGTCACTTCGGTCGCTCGGATAAGGACTTCACCTGGGAGCGCGTCGACCGCGCGGATGAGCTCAAGCGCCTCTGTAGCTAAGGGCACTGAGCCTCTAGTTATCGCAGGGGTTCTTCCCCTGGTCTCAGCGTGGAGGGTCGACAAAGAATTCGATTACACGTGTGACGGGCTCGATGTCGCGCCTGGGATGGTCGTACAGGTTCCTTTCGGAGGCCGCTCTGTAAGAGGCGTAGTGACGTCGGTCCGATCCGGCACTTCCGATCGAGAACTACAAGCGATCAAGAAGATCGTAGTGGGGACGTCGATCGCTAAGCCGCCGCTCGATCGGTTCTTCGACTGGCTGGCAGCCCGCTACATGGTGCCGCGTGCCCGTGTTTACGAGAGAGCTGTGCCGCCGCGTGTCCGAGCCAAGGTAACTGAGACGCGCACTGGTAGTGAGACTTCCTCTCCTTCTCTATTGGGCCGGTTCGAGAACGGGCCGGGACTGATCGCCGCGATAACGGCGCGCCGCTCCGGGACGTGGTGCATTCGACCCCCGTGGGGGAGCGACCGTGCTGGGATCGTCGCCGAGCTTGTCGGCGCAGTTGGAGATGGTGCTGCTCTGGTGACGGTTCCCGAGGTTGCATACGGCTCGGCTGTTGCCGACGCGCTCACATTGAGATGGCCGGATGCGGTACGCGTGGATAGCGCACAGGAGCCGATGGACCGCTCCCGGGCGCTTCTCGCTCTGGCAGACGGGGCCCGCGTTGGGATCGGCGGCCGGGCTACGGTGTTCGCGCCGAGTCCCGATGTCGCGTTGATCGTCGTGGACGACGAACACGAGCGCAGCTATAAGGAAGACCGCACCCCGCGCGTCGACGCACGCGTTGCTCTGATGGAACGGTCGCGCTTGCAAGGCTCGGTCTGCGTACTCATCAGTGCTCATCCTCGCGTCGAGATCGGTTATGGAGCAGCGAGCGGGTCGATCGGCTACGTGCACTGCGATCGAGCGACCGAACGCGCGGCCCGACCGCACGTCGAGTTCGTTGAAAAGCCTCGCGACGGCGCGGTGTCGCATCTTCTCCATCGCCGCGTCAAGGAGACTTTGGACGCGGGGGCCCGAGTGGGCCTGTTGGTGCCGGCCCGCGGCTACGCACGTGCCCTTTGGTGCTCGTCGTGCAGGAGATCGGTGAGGTGCCCGCGTTGCGAGACCGGCATGAGCTACGACCGCTCGGGTCGGTCAGTGGATTGTCCGCGCTGCGGGCTGCAGATGCCCCCTCCCGACCGGTGCCCAAACTGCGGGTCTACAGAGCTCCGATTTCTCGGCGTGGGGAGCGAGCGGCTCGAAGAGCAGATCGCGAAAGCGTTCCCGCGTGCAACCGTCGTCCGCGTCGACCCGGCAACGATCGACGACAAGCTCGACACGACCAATGCCGATATCTACGTCACGACATGGATCGGCACGAAGCCTGCGATCCGGCCCAATGTGGAGATGGTCGGCCTCATAGATGCCGATGCCATTCTGCGCCGGCCCGACTTTCGGGCTTCGGAACACGCTTACCAGGCGTTCTCCGAGATGGCCGAGTGGGCCGGGCCCGCGGATGCCGGTGGACGTCTCGTCGTCCAGACGGACGACCCGGGGCACCACGCTCTTCAAGCGATCGCTCGCGCCGACTACGGGTTCTTCCTGCGGCACGAGATCGAAGCGCGCAAGGATCTCGGCTACCCACCGTTCTCGGAGCTGATTACCGTCCGCGCTTCGGCAGCTAGCTCAGCGGGGCTCGCGGCGGCGGCCGAGATCTGCACGAAGTTGGAGGCAAGAGTGATGGGGCCGGTTCCAGACGCTGAGGGCGGAGGGTCGTTGATCGCCAAATGCCACGACGCTCAAGAAGCGGCATTAGCCATGCGCGAACTCGCTTCGTCGCCCGAAGGTCGAGAACTCTCCTTCGACGTCGACCCCCGATGATCGGCCCGACAAGCATCGTCTGCGCTGACGCGAACGTCTATTGATTGTGGAGGGGATCCTGACATGAGTTCGGTAAGAGCATCGTTACTCGTTTTGGCTGTGGTCCTCCTTACCGGATTGGGCCAAGCACAAGCCACCGCCTGGAACCCAGCCATCGCGAGTGGAGCGACGTCCAGTCCAAGCCCTGGACCAAATAGACCCGTAGTGGTTTCCGTGGCACCTGGTGGTGTCTACTCGATTCTTCCTCGCACCGGAGAGAGAATCCACCACGTTGTTCCCAGCCGGTTCGCCCCCGATAAGCTTGGCGCGAACAACCGAGACGATCTCTGGGTTGCGAAGATCGATGGCTCGGACGTGCGTCAAGTGACTTCTACGTCGAAGGCATCCGAATACAACCCTAGCTGGTACTCCGCCGGTGTTTGCGAAGGGGGCTAAGCACCGAAGGTGATCTTTTCTTTCATGTTTCCCGGCTGAGAACCGGAGAATCTCGAAAAGAAAGACCACGACGTCAGCATTCTTTTCGTCCAAAACGAGG
This sequence comes from Actinomycetota bacterium, assembly GCA_046262955.1. Taxonomy (GTDB): domain Bacteria; phylum Actinomycetota; class CADDZG01; order CADDZG01; family WHSQ01; genus JALZGD01. The sequence continues at coordinate 7,686 of JBHELU010000264.1, forward strand.
GCGGATTCAAACGGTCATCGCAACAAGTTCGGCGAACTTCTCCGCGGGAGTGGAAGCGTCCAGAGTCTTGCGTGGTCTCCCATTCAGGCTATCGGCTGCTGCCTGAAGCTGCTCTGGGGTGACCTTTGAGAGATCCATGCCCTTAGGGAAGTATTGGCGGAGCAAGCCATTCGAGTTCTCGTTCGACCCCGCTGCCACGGTGAGTGCGGATCACAGAAGTAGATGTCGATGCCGGTGTCGATCTTGAAGCGAGCATGCTCGGCCATCTCCCTGCCCTGATCCCATGTGATCGATCTGCGCATCGCCTCGGGCAGGCCTTGGATCGT
>JBHELU010000265.1:0-6308 GCA_046262955.1 Actinomycetota bacterium
CTACCTCCGGGTGATCCAGAGCGGCTGCGATTACTGGCCGATTCATGTGAAGCGCTCCTGGCAACCGGCCGGGCAGAAGATATCGAGCTTCTGACTGCGCAAGCCATAGACGAAGCGGGTTCCAAGCACGAGCCCTGCATCGAAGCTCGACTGCGCGTGTGGCATGTGATGGTCGACGAAACGATCACACCCGACGATCCACCAGTGACAGAACTGAGATCGCTCGGCGAGACCCTGGCGACGTGCGAGGACGACGTCGGCTTTGCGCAGGTTCACGAAGCTCTCGCGCACATCGCGTGGATCTCTAGTGACTTCGACGACGCTATGGCTCACATGCAGAAGGGACTTGCAGCGTCCTATCGGGGTAAAGCACGCACTCCGTTGTCACGGATGTCGGTTTCGTTTCTGTCGATGCTCGTTGCCGGGCCGATGGCCGTCGACGACGCTCTTCGTAGATGCGAGGCCATCGGGCCGGTCGCGCAGCGAAGCGCTCTCGTTGAGATCTCTCTCAAAACCAGTGCAGCGCATCTCCTTGCGCTTGCTGGGGCCCTTGGGGTCGCGCGGCGCTCTCTCGAAGATGCGGAAGCGATCCAATCCGCTCTCGGACAACCACCGTGGGTTGCACGTGTCCCACGCGTCGCAGGTTCGATCGAATCGATGGATGGCGACCCGGCCGCCGCCATCCTGCGCGCCGGCGCCGGCCTGGACGATCTCCTCGCGATGGGTCACCCCGCCGGGGTCGACTCAGGGCTGATAGTTGCCAGGGCCTTGTGCGATCTCGAGCGATTCGATGAGGCGGTCGAGCTCGCGCGGCGTTTGTCGGAATCTCTCGCTTCGAATCCGACCTCCGAGGCCCCCGAGGTCGGCGAGGGCGAGATCGCAGGTGTGCTTGCCCGGGCTCTCGCCGCGACCGGAAAAAGGGACGAAGCAGGCAGCGCGCTCGCCAGATCGGACGGGTCTCCACCCTCCTCGATCCGGTTGGCGCAGGCCGCAGATCGGTTGGTCGACACCGCCCGCGCATGCATCGCACTGGAACGCCCCGACGACGCTCGGAGCCGCATCGAGAAAGCGATCGAGCTGTACCAAGCAAAAGGAGCGAGTCTCCCCGAAACACTCGCGCGAACGCTCCTTTAAGCGCTCGACGAAAAACCTGTAACCAGGTTGACACGTCGGATGTCGTCCACTTGACTGATTTCGCGACGTGCTCGGTGTCTGGTGGTGCCACGGATATCCGAGTGGGAGGAGCTAGATGGAGGGACCGAGGTGCCGAGGTAACGCCGAGGTCGGAGGGTCGAAGCAAAGAAGATCGTCGAGTAGAGGGAAGGAGAAGCCGCATGGCAGATGAGCAGAAGGATTTCAACGACAAGGTAGTTGCGAAGATCCAGGAGGACCCGGACTTCTTGGGTCATCTCCTCGAGGACGCCCAGGGCACGCTCGAGTCGGCAGGGCTCGTTTCGGCCCCCACCGACCTGGCAGACCAGGAAGGCGAGGCCAAAGAGGGCGAGGACGTCGCCGGACACAGCTACATCACGTACTGGCGGACGTGCCGCTTCTGGTACGGCGGCTACTACTGGCACCGTCGATAGTCTCGAAGCGTTCTTCGGAGGGTTCGGCTGATGTCGAGCCCTCCGTCGCGTCGTACCTAGGAACGCTGCACGAGGACGCGACCGATCCCCCACGATCATTCTTAGATCCCAACGGGATCTGGCTCCACGTCGACTTCCCCCACCAAGACCTCCCCGAACGTGGATGGAAGCTGCACGTAAGCGCCACTCCCCGGAGCGCTCGTGACGTACTCGATGCATGCGTCCCGCTTCTGGTCGACACCCACACACCGTTCAAGGTGGCGGCTTCGATCGAGCGTCTGATCGAGCTGAACGAAGGGGTCGGCGGCCTAGGCCAAGCAGGCAAGTTCATCACCGCGTATCCGGCAACGACCGAAGGCTCGGTGCATCTGGCCTCGCGCTTGGACGCCGCCACCCAAGGGTTGCGGGGGCCGCGCATTCTCGGCGAGCGAGGGCTCTCACCGGCCAGCCTCGTCCACTATCGCTTCGGCGATTACGTCGAAGATGCCGACCGGTCGGAGGAAGGGAGCCCGGACGATCCGTTCATCGCCTCCGGGTTGGTCGATGAGCCAAGAACACGGCTCGTCGGCGATCGCTACCTCATAACGGCAACCCTGCACCGTTCGGTCCGCGGAGCGATCCACCTTGCAGTCGACGCCGTCGAAGGTCGTACGTGCATCTTGAAGCGCGCGTGGCGCGACGCGATCGCAACGCCCGACGGTAAAGATGCGCGCGACAGGCTCGAGGACGAAGCTCGGTTGCTCCGTGCCCTCGCAGAGGATCCTCACTTCCCCACGGTCAGTGATGTGTTTGCCGACCGTGAGGACCTCTTCGTGGCCATGGAATACATCGAAGGGCCGACGTTCGCCGAATTAGTAAACGAGTCGCACACGGAGAGTAGCGCTCCCAGCGAAGCACAGGTCGTTGCATGGGGAAGAGAACTGGCCGCAGCACTCGGATCGCTTCACGCGGCCGGGTACGTCCACCGCGACCTCAATCCGATCAACGTCATCGCTGCCGACCGGCTCGTGCTGATCGACCTCGAGCTCGCACGACCGATCGGCACTGCCGAAGGTTCTTTCGGGGCCGGAACACTCGGTTACGCGTCACCCAACCAACAGGACGGTGGCGCTGCGACGCCGGCCGACGACTTCTACGGGCTCGGCGCTCTGATGATGTTCGCCGCCACGTACGCAGAGCCGGACCCGGCAAAACTCCCGGCGAACCTCTCGTCTCCCATAGCAGAGGTCGTCGCCAGGTGCTTGGGCCGGGGCGAGCCGTTCACCTCAGTGGTCGATGTCGAGAGCGCTTTAGGACAAGGGATACCTTCCTAGTGGGGCATCAGCTGATTGATGAGCGATAGCTAGATGGACAGCGAGGGGGTCATGGACACAACAGCCGGTCCGGTCGGAGAAACGTCGATCGAATGGGATAAGCACCGCGGCAAGCGAGTGACGATCAGAGCAGCCAAGGGATCCATTGCCGCTCAGATGGCAGCTCGTTACCTCCGTCCCGCGGACGACATCGTCGGCGAACTACAGAAGCTGCTCGACGCGACGAAGGAACAGACAGCCGAAGCCGTCGAGATCTATCTGCTGGACCCGCTTCCCGATGTCCCTGCAGCACTGACCGGCGGCGAGGTCGACGATCCGTTCGGAGAGCCGGAAGGTCCGATGGGCGGCGACGTCGGCGACAACGGAGTCATCCACTTCGTCCAAGCAGAAGAACCTCCGGGCGCGATCGGTCCTGCCATCGCCGAGTTCGTCGTTCGAAAGTGGTTCGGTTACCGGGCGGCCATGGCAGGTGTCCTCATCGAAGGACTTGGCGCTCTTGCCGCCGCACGCGCCGAAGCCGGGCCGAGCATCGAAGAAGGTAACGCGTGGGTTCAGCAGGAAACGGCATCCGGCCGGACCGTGTCACTGGTCGGCGGCGGTGGCGGAGACGACATGGTCATGGAGGCGCCTCCCGGCGACGACATGGGCGACCTGATGGGTGGCGGGCCCGGCGGGCCACCGGGTGGACCTGATGGACCTGATGGGCCTGAAGGCGGACCGGACGAGATGCCGCCTGGGATGGACATGGGCGGGCCGCCGGACATGCCTCCCGGCATAGGTCCCGATGGTCCTGGCGGAGAAGAAGACGAGATCCCCCCGGCCGTATCGGCGTCGTTCTTGTCGTGGCTGATCACCAACTCCGACCCTGGTTCGTTGCGCAAGTTCTCCGAGGCGTACACGCCCGATAGCCGCGACCAGGCTTCGCTGCAAGTTTTCCGTCAGCCTCTGGCCGCGCTGGAAGAGCAGTGGCAGCAAAGCGTCGGAGGGCAGAAGGGCGCCACGATGATGTCGTTCTTCAAGTTCCTGACTCCCCTGCTACGCCCACACTTGATCGAGTACTTCGAGACGCTCGTTTACATGACGATCTCCGCGCTGTTCGCGGTAGCGATCCCTCTCGTAAGCGGTTGCATGGTCGACGCGCTGAATCGCGCCGGCCACGGCGGCCCGAAGCCGGGAGGGCTATGTGGGCTCGTCTCCCCTACTTTGACCACCGGCCGGATCCTGGTCGTCGTTGCGATCCTGTTCGTCGCATATCTGATCGACTCGGGGCTCGAGATCAGGCGCGCGTTCGTCGAAGGCAAGCTCTACAACGCGATCGGCGTCACACTGCGCGAGCGGACATTCGGCCACTTGCTCCGGCTACCCCAGAGCTTCTACGCAAGAGCTCGGGTCGGCGACATCGCCGTCCGGCTTTCCGGAGATATGGACCAACTCCAAGCCGGGCTGCAGCAGATCTTCTCGACCGGCGTTTTCATGCTGGTGACGTCGACGATGGCGGCAGTCGCGGCATTGCTCAAGAGCTGGACCGTGGGCATCGTGATCCTTCTGATCGTGCCGGTATTCATCTTTACGAACCGCGTGCTGGGAAAACGCATCGCGCAACGTAGTTACGAGATCCAAGAGCTCGATGGTCAAACCGCCGCCATCCTTCAAGAAACCCTGTCTGCGCAACAGGTCGTCAAAGCCTTCGGTCTCGAGAAGCGCGTGATGTCTACCTATGTCGGTCGTCTCCTCGCAACGGTGCGCGCCGCCATCCGGTTGATGCTCACCGGCCACGTCTACGAAGGAACCATCAGCTTCGCAACCACGTTCGCCCAACTTCTAGTGCTGACCGTCGGAAGCCTGTTGGTCATCAACGGATCGCTGAAGGACCCGGGCACGCTCGTGGCATTGCTGCTGTTGCTGCCGTCGATCATCGGCCCCCTCCGCCAGCTGGCCGACATGGGCGAGGTCGTGCAGACGAGCTCCGGTTCGATGCAGCGCGTTACTCAGATCCTGGACGAACCGGTAGACGTCGACGACAGCCCGGATGCGATCGAGCTCCCGCGCATCGAGAAAGACATCACGTTCCAGGACATCCACTTCGGATACGACCATGAGCGACCGATCCTCACGGGCTTGAACCTGACTATCCCGCACGGCATGAACGTCGCGATCGTGGGTCCCTCGGGCTCCGGAAAGAGCACGGTCGTCAACCTGTTGCTTCGGTTCTGGGACCCCGAAAGCGGGAGTATCTCGATCGACGGTCACGACATCAAAGGCGTCACGATGCAATCGCTGCGCGACCAGATCGGGATCGTGTTCCAGGACACTTTCGTGTTCAACACGACGTTGAGGGACAACATCGCATTGGCAAAAGAGGGCGCGTCCGATGCCGAGATCACGGCTGCAGCCGATGCCGCACAACTGCAGAGCCTGATCGATTCCCTGCCGGCCGGAATGGACACCGTTCTAGGCGAGCGGGGTGTACGCATGAGCGGCGGTCAGCGGCAGCGCCTCGCGATCGCTCGTGCGCTGTTGCGAGATCCCGCGATCTTGATCTTCGACGAGGCCACGAGCGCGCTCGACGCGCGAACAGAGACCGAGATCCGCGAAACGATCTCGCAAGTTGTCTCCGGTCGCACGACCATCTCCATCACGCACCGGCTCGGCATCGCAGCAGACGCCGACATCGTCGTCGTGCTGGACGGCGGGGTCGTTGCCGAGATGGGGCCCCACTCCCAGCTCGTCACGGCGGGTGGTCTCTATCAAGCGCTATACGAAGAGCAAATGGGCCACGTCACCGCGGGCGGCCGGCCTCGACTGGGTCCCGAAGCCGCACGTCTCAAGAAGGTGCCGATGTTCGCCGACCTCGACCCGGAGGTTCTCGCATCGCTTTCGGAGCGCCTCCTGCTCGAGCGCTTTTCGCCGGGCGAAGACATCGTCCGGCAAGGCGATCCAGGCGACAAGCTCTACATCCTCACGCGCGGCGCCGCCGACGTGCTCGTTAATATCGATCGTGGCGGGACCCGCGTGAACCGCATCAAGGAAGGTGATTACTTCGGCGAGTACGCCTTGTTAACCGGCGAGGAACGCACCGCGACCGTGCGTGCCACGCAACCAACCGAGGTCTACAGTCTCGCCAAGCAAGAGTTCACCGAACTTGTCGAAAGCGAACCGCGTTTGCAACAGATTCTTTCCGACTTCGTCACCCAACGGGCTGCTGCGTTCGCCGCTGCCGCGCAAGCGGCAGGCATCACGGCTGGAGTCGGCGCATGAACGATCACGACCGGGCCCTTCTGACGCGGATCTCACAACTCGCAAGCGATCTTGGCCCAGCGCTCGTGCCGATCGGGCATATCGAGCTGCTGCGGTCGGTGACTGAGGCCGCTAAGGAGCTCTTCCAAGCGGCCGCCTGCTCGGTCGCGCT
>JBHELU010000266.1:0-2639 GCA_046262955.1 Actinomycetota bacterium
CTCCGTAAATGAGTGGGTAGCCATCTTCGATCTCGATGGCTCGAGCGTCCGAGACTCCATAGTCCTGCAACAGCTTTGTCGTCGCGTCGGCCATAGCCATCACGGGCTCCGAATCGAAACCTGGGAAAGCCACCGACGGGAGTGCCACGAGCTTCTTCAAGTCGTCGACGACCTGAGGCATCATCCGCTCGACGTCGGCACGAACCGAGCCCACGTCTCGCGTCATCCGACGATCGCCTCGGCTTCGATCTCGACTTTCCATCTGGGATCCAGCAGGGCCGCAACCACCACCATGGTCGCCGCAGGAGGAGCCCCTTTGAAGACTTCTGCCGTGACCGAGCCCACAGCTTCGGAATCCTGGGGATCGGTCAAGTAGGCGCGCCAGCGGACGACGTCCGACAGCCCAGCGCCTGCCTGCGTGAGGGCTTCGCCAATGATCACAAGGCAGCGTTTCGTCTGCTCGCCGACATCTACGGGGCAGCCGCCGTCGGGAAACACCGGCGCCGTTCCGGAGACGAGAACGCGATCGCCGACCCTTATGGCGCGGCTGAATCCAAGGCTTCGCTCGTAGGGAGATCCCGACGAGACCCTGATCGCATCCACGCCCAGAAGATAGTCGGCTCCTGGGTCTTTTCCGCCACCGGTACCATCGTGCGATGGCGCACTTGCACATCACCGAGCCTGCTGAAACCGAGATAGAGGAGCCGGCCGGCTCACTCGAAGCTCTCGAAACCGAGCAACCCGCCAAGGTCTCTGCCGCCTACCCCCTGTGCTTGGCTGCGTGGGCTGCACTCGGTAACGAGGCGCTGAGAGACGGCCGCACGGTGGAGGCGTACGCCTTCTACCGAGTCGGCTACCACAGAGGGTTGGACCGCATCCGTAAGGCAGGGTGGAGAGGTTCGGGCACCGTTCCGTGGTCCCACGAGGGCAACCGAGGATTCCTCCGATCTTTGAAAGGTCTGGGGGATGCAGCCGGAGCGATCGGCGAGACCGATGAGCAAACGCGGTGTGAGGAGTTCTATCGGCGGTTGGCACCGGACGCTCCTTGAGCGCCGACGAATCACTCATCACAAGCTCCACCAACCCACTCGTCACCAAGATCAGGAAGCTGGCCACTCGTAAGGGACGCAAAGAGTTTGGTCAGTCGTTCGTCGAGGGCATCGCGGTCGTGCACCAAGCCGTCGCTTCTGGAGTCGAGCTCGACACGATCGTCGTTGCGCCCAAGCTCCTCGAGAGTGACGATGCGCGCGCAACGATCGACACTGCGAGAGAGCACGGCGTTTCTATAAGGAACCTCGACGCTTCGCTCTTTCGACGGCTTAGTGACAGAGACAATCCCAGCGGCATCGGTGCCGTCGTGGCACCGCGCGCCGCAGCATTGGAGGAGATCTCACTCGAGGGCAAGCCCGTAGTCGTCCTGGTCGACGGCGTCTCGAGCCCGGGAAACCTGGGCACCATCGCGCGCACCGCCGATGCAGTTGGGGCTCGTGGCCTCATTGTCACGGGCACTTCGACCGACCCGTGGGATCCCGCTTCCATCAAAGCCAGCATGGGCACTTTGTTCGAGCTTCCCGTCAGCGTCTTGGCCTCCGCCACCCAAGCGATCGACTGGGCGCGCGCAGGTGATGTGCCGGTCATCGCTACTTCGGCCCGCGCGGAGTCCTCCATCCATGACGCGGACATCCATCCGCCGGCGATGTTGATGTTCGGCAGCGAGAGGCATGGGCTGGACCGATCGGTGCTCGAACGATCAGACATGCAACTTCGGATCCCCCTCCGGGGACACGCGTCTTCTTTGAACCTTGCCGTTGCGGCTGGGATCTTCCTTTACGAGCTGACGAGGCCGGCCTAGAGCTCGCGCAGGTCGGGGAGAACCTTCTCGACGAATTCGTCTAGATGAGACTGACCCTCACTGGGCCAGCTGACGGTTAGGTATCCGATCCCGATCCCGGCTAGCTGTTCGACGCGCTTCCGAACGACGTCGAAGTCATCCGACAGGGACAGTGCCGTCGCGCGCATGATGCTGGAAGGATCGCGTCCCGCGCTCTCAGCGCTTCGATCGACTATGGCCGACTTCCGTTCGATCTGCTCGGCCGAGCCAAACGAATGCCACACGTCTGCTCGGCGGCCCACCAGGGGGAGCATCAGCTGCTCGCCACCGGCACCGATCCATAGTGGGGGCCGCGGCGACTGCACCGGCTTGGGGTTGTAGTCCGCGTTCTTCAATCGGTAGTAGCGGCCTTCGAACGTGGTTCCACTCTTCGTCATCAAGGCATCCATGACTTCGATCGCCTCGTCCAGTCGCTGGACGCGTTCTTTGGCCGCAGGGAAATCGATCCCCAGCTGCTCGTGCTCGTCTTGGAACCAAGCGGCCCCGATTCCGAGCTCCAACCGTCCACCCGAGATGTGATCCACGGTCACGGCTTCCGCCGCCAGGATCGATGGATGCCGGTACGTAACTCCTGTAACGAGCGCGCCGAGACGGATCCTGCTCGTCGCTGCCGCTAGTCCCGCGAGAAGCGTCCACCCTTCGAGACACGGGCCCGTCGGATCGCCATACAACGGTTTGAAGTGATCGAACACCCACGCACCGTCGAACCCGGCTTCCTCCGCGTAGCGCGCCCGGCGCACGAGCTCGT
>JBHELU010000267.1:0-6952 GCA_046262955.1 Actinomycetota bacterium
GAACTACGACGGCAACCACTCAACCTTTGGAGACACTGCGGTTCAGTCGGACAGCTCAGATGAGAGAAAACTTGCGGTGTTCGCAGCCCAGAAGGGCGCCGGCGGGGTCCTGACCGTGATGGTCATCAACAAGACCAGCGACTCCGTAACAGCGCCTTTGAAACTGACGGGCTTTACAGGCGGTTCGGCTCGCGTCTTCCGCTACGCGGGCCACGGGATCGATCGGCTACGGCCGGTGAGCCATGTCGGTACCGGCCTGACCCGGACGTATCCCGCTCGGTCCGTAACGCTGTACGAGACCTCACCCGGCTGAGGAAAACGGCGCAAAGCTGTGGCCGATTACCGCTTCGTGACGACCTGGGAGTTCGCAGCTCCAATCAAAGATGTGTGGAGCGAGGTCGGCAACCTTCGATCTGAAACATCGCGACGATCGGACCATCTCAACCTTGGCGTGGACGGCGAGAACCACGCTTCCGTGGATGAATGCGGTTGCTCCGTTGATGAGGGGCCTGTTCGAGTGGAACCACGACGTGCTTATGAGAAAAGCCGGCGACGGGCTCGCCCGGCGGATCGGGGCGAGCGTCACGCATAGACAAGGGTCGGCTCCCTCGCTCGCAATGGCGGTTGCTCCTCCCGCTCTAGCTGTTGCCGCGATCGTGTTGGTCTCCCGTTCACTCCTGCGACGAGCAGCACATCACCTCCGGTGGGAGTAGCGCAAGAGCACCGAGTGATGTCACACAAGCGTCTTGAGCGCGATGAGCACTTCATCGACTTCGTCCTCGGAGTTCAGGATGCTCGTCGCCAGTCGGACGTGCGGCTCCGCATAAGGCGTCACGCTCGCGACGATCCGGAACTCTTGCTCCAAGGTGTCGACTACGTCCGACGGAGCACGGCCTGCGACATCGAACACGGTCAACCCCGCCGACATGTCCTCACTCATCGGTGTGATCAAAGTGATCCCGTCGATCGATCGGAGACCCTGCTTCAGCAAGGTGTTTAGCTCGTGAGTGCGAGCTTCGACGCGCTGCTTCCCGATCGCGGACTGGAACTCGAAGGCCTCCGCAAGCGCCCACCTGTGCTCGAATGAATGGAATCCACCGGGGGTCATCGCGGCTCCCTGGGGCAGGTCCGTTGGTGGGTGCCCTTCGAGCCACGCAACGATCCCTCGTGGGTCGAATGTCGGGATCGTCGCATGGGTACGCGACCACGCTGCCCCTTTCCCCCAGATCAATCCAGTGCCGCGGGGACCGAAGAGCCACTTATGGCAGCCGGATATGAAGAAATCGGCGCCGAGCTCGGCGGGGGAGGCGGCTTCAACGCCAAAGCCGTGCACCGCATCGAGACACAAGAGCACTTTGTCGTTGTGCGGTCGTTTCGCATTGATCTCCTCGACAAGGTCGGCGATCTCCCTTACCGGTAACTTCAGGCCGGTGCTCGAGTGAACCCAGGTGATCGCGAGCACGCGCGTTTGATCCCGTATCCCGCGCTTTACCGAAGTAAGGATCTCGCCGGTGGTGGCGCGCTCGGGCCGCGCGAATAGCGAGATCTTTCGGACGGTTGCTCCACCTTGCTCGGCGCGCAGTCGCAGTGACTCATGTGTCGAGTAGAAGTCGTGCGTCGTCGTCAGTAGCTCATCGCCCGGGGCTACGCCGACCCCTCCGTAGAGGATGCCTAGGCCCATGGTCGTCGAGTCGGTCAAGGCGAGCCCTTCCGAAGCCGGTCCCATGTATGCGGTCGCCGCTTTGAAGATCGCCGCCTCGGCCGAGGCCTCCGTCGCGTGCAGATAAGGGATCGTGTTGTTGTCCAGGCCGGCTCGATGACGCTCGATCGCGTTTCTGACTGGACGGGGGTGCGAAGCCAGCACCGGTGCAGCGAAATGCAAATAGTTGGGATCGAGCTCGAATTGCGATCGCACGCTCGCCCAATCGTCGGGTTGGAACGTGGGGGCCGGGCTGGTCGCGGCGTCGGCCCCCTTGATCGCAACGACCGAGGACAAGGCTGAGCCGGCAACGGAGATACCCGCTCCTCGAAGGAACCGCCTCCGGTCGAATGCCTGAAAGCGGTTCGGGTCGTTCGGCGTCGACACGCTCATCCACCCACTTTGTCTAGGAAGTGCTGGCATTTTTTCTGCGCCGCTTGAAATTGCCGAGTGTGTGGATCGACCCCAGAGCCCTGCAGGACGAGGCCACGCTCGGTGGGATCCGGCATGTCCGGCACGCCGTTGGATCGCATGCAGTTCACGAATCGTGTCGCTGCCGCAAGGAACTGTTTGGTTTCGGAGGATTGCGAGCCGCCGGCATCCACTCTTGGAAGCTTTGATTGGCATGCATTCTCCGCGGATGACAGCGTGTCTGAGTCCGTGCCGGGCTCCAGATCGATCCAGCGAACGATTTGCCCGTCTGACCCGTAAACCGGAGGCTCGACGGAGACGCCCTTCGAGCGCAGACACTGTGTGTAAGCCAGCATCCCGGCCTGGAAAGACTTTGCCGGCCGCGGCGAGGGAGCTGTAGCAGGCTTCCCGCCGGTGCACCCTGCAAGAACCAGGGCCACGACCACGATCAGTCGCTTCATGCCCTTCGTACTCACGGTGGCCCCTTGTGGTTCCATCTGGCGAGAGGTCAGGGTTTTCGCTGGTTATTCAATGGTCTGAAGGGTGCGCAACAGACATATGTCTGCTCGGCCCCCTGCAACGATCGTGTTGGCATGGTCGACCGTCGTTATGTCGCCGGTGGCGATAGTCGGGATCATGGCCTCGTTTCGGATTCGATCCGAGTAGTGGGTGAGGAAGTAGGGGTCATAGCGAGGCCGGTGACGAGCCGTTGTTTGTCCTGCCAGCACTCTTACGAGGTCACACCCGTGCTGCCCGAGCATCTTTGCCGCGGACGCAGCCTCTCCGAGAGAGATGCCTCCCGAGGCCCAATCACTTGCATTAACGGCAACTCCGATCGCGAGCTCGGACGTCGCGCGGACTGCTTCGAGTATCTCGAGCGGATACCTCATGCGGTTCTCGGCGCGCCCGCCGTATTCGTCCGTTCGCTGATTCGTCAACGGAGAGATGAAGCTACCTAGCAGGTAGCCGTGCCCCATATGTAACTCGAGCATGTCGAAGCCTGCTTCTTGTGCCAAACGAGTGGCCCGGACGAAGTCTTCGATCACCTTGTCCATCGTGCTTCGATCCATCGCGATGGGAACCGAACTGCGCGGCGTGTAAGGGATGGAAGACGCGGCGAAGAGTTGCCAGGCCTCTACGGCTGGCAGGGGAACGTCGACCATGCTTTCGCGTGCGCGTGTCGCGCCGCGAGGGCCCGCATTTCCCAACGTCACGCCGATACAGGTGTTGGAAGCGCGACGCGCTTGATCGATCGCGCTCTTCCATGCCGAAAGCTGATCTTGTTTGGCCAGTACCGGCGTCGACGGTGTTATGCGGCCACCATCGGATACGGCGACGAATCCCGTTAGCACCATGCCGGCCCCAGAACGCGCCGCCGGCTCCAGCTCATCTGGTCCCGAAGCTGCCACCGCGATCCGATTCGGGATGGACGCTCCGCGGATCGCCAAAGCGGCGAATGTCGGGGGGGCCGCGATCAAGGGGGCGCTGCGATCGCTTGACCGTGCAGAGAACCAACGATCGACCGCACCGACGAAAAGACGATCCCGTAGCCGCAGATCGTCGTAATCGATCCGGCCGCTACGAGACAACAGATGGAATGCGAACTGCAGGGGCTCCATGTGTTGGTAGCGGCGCGTGTTCTCGAAATATGTCTGACTCTGACGGGCGGCCTCCTGGAAGCGCTCGACCCGCGGCTTTCGCTCGAGTTGATACTCGATGAGCGCGTCGGCGATCGTTTCTTTCGATTCGAGGGCATTGACCAGAGCTATCGAGTCCTCCATCGCAAGCTTCGTGCCCGAGCCGATGGAAAAGTGCGCCGTGTGCGCTGCGTCCCCAACCAACACGACATTGCCGTTGTGCCACGTCTTGTTCTTCAACGTTTCGAACCGGATCCACTTGGAGTTGTTGGAGAGCAACCCGTGGCCTCTCAATTCCTTCGAGAACAGAGATGCGCAGTAGTTGATCGACTCGGCCTCGCCGGCGGCGTCGAGCCCGGCGCCTGCCCACGATCGCTCGTCGCACTCGACGATGAATGTGCTCATCGAGCCGTCGAAAGGATAGGCGTGGGCTTGAAAGAAGCCGTCATCGTTAGCGCGAAAAGCAAACGTGAACGAGTCGAACGTCCTATCGGTTCCGAACCATATGTAGCGCGATCTGCCCGCTGAGAAGCGCGGACGGAAATGGTCGACAGCGGCATCACGTATCACGCTTCTCACGCCATCGGCTCCGACAACCAAATCACCGTCGACAGTTTTCGGCGTCATCTCGCGCTCGTGTTCGATGGTCACCCCCAACTCTTCGCAGCGCGCGTGCAGCAAGCTGAGTAGCACTCTGCGTGAGATCCCCGAGAACACCTGGCCACCGCACCGCAGCACCTGATCCTGGTAGGAGATGTCGATCGAATCCCAGATGATGAAATTGTCGGTGATCTGCGAGTAGGTCTTGTAATCCGCTTCGCGGAAGGACGTGAGGGTGCGATCCGAGAACACAACACCCCACCCGTAAGTAGCTCCTTCAGGATTGCGTTCGTAGACGGTGACGTCGCTGTCCGGTTTCGCTTTCTTGAGCAATAGCGAGAAATACAATCCCGCCGGGCCGCCGCCGACAACACTGACCTTCACTTCACACCTCCGCCAGTGCGTCGGCGAGCTTGTCGATCTGATCGAGCTGCGCTACGGCAGGGAACAGGACCAACTCGTCGCATCCTGCCTCGGCGTATCCCCTTACAAACTGCGCGACCGCTTGGGGCGTTGCGAGCATGCCTCCGGCGATCCGCTCTGCGAACGGCCCCGTGAACGCGTAGTAGTCGCGCATATATGCGCGGCCTTTCTCGACCGTTTGCTGGTCGCCCAACGCGAAATATCCCTGCGCCCAAAATTGGGGGGATCCCTGACGGCCCAACTCATTCCACGCAGTCCGTGCTCCGTCCGACGCGCGTGCGAACGTGCGAGGCGGCCCACCACCGTGCACATATCCGTCGGCGTATCGAGCCATCCTCAGGAACGAAACGTCGTTCGCGCCTCCGACCAGCAACCGCGGTCCCTTGGTGATTAGGGCCACTTCGTCACGCTCCCAGAACAAGCGCAGGTCCAGGAGCTGCTCGGTTAGCCGGTCGCCACGGCCCTCGGGTGAGATTCCAAGGGCCGTGTAGTCCTCGGTTCGAGCGCCGATCGCCAGCCCAAGGGTCAAACGTCCTTGCGAGATCGAATCAATGGTGGCTGCTTCCTTCGCCAGCACAGCGTTCTTCCGCAGAGGTCCGATCACAACCATCGTGACGAGGCCGATCCGCTCCGTCGCAGCCGCGGCGGCAGCCAGTGTGGTCATGGGGTCGTGGCAGTCGTAGGCGATGCGATCGACAACTCCGACGCTCGAGAATGCGGAGGCTTCCGCTTGCTGCGCCCACTCCACTAGAAATGACGCGGTCGTGCCGGGCACCGCATTCGGTAATCCGATACCGACGTTCAGATCGTCTCCCATCATTCGGCGACCCGGGCCAGTGCAGCACTAGGGTAGTGCGCCGATGACGACGTTCAAAGGAAGCCCCGGATCTCCGGGCACCTGGGACCATTTCAGATTCACCGTTGATGACGGTGTCGCCACAGTCGTCTTCGACCGGCCCGACAAGCTCAACGCGCTGACGTTCGAGGTGTACGCGGACCTGCGCGATCTGCTGGCCTGGCTGCCAGAACAGAAGGACATCCGGGTGGTGGTGATCACCGGAACGGGCCGTGGTTTCTGCTCGGGAGGCGACGTTCACTCGATCATCGGCGACCTTCTCGAGGGCGATCGGGAACGACTGCTGGAATTCACTCGGATGACCGGCGCGGTCGTGCGAAACATGCGGGGATGTCCACAGCCGATCATCGCCGCGGTCAACGGCATCGCAGCGGGGGCCGGGTCGGTGATCGCCTTGGCCGCGGACTTCCGAGTGCTGGCGCGCTCGGCCTCGTTCGCATTCCTTTTTACGAGGGTTGGCCTTGCGGGGGCCGATATGGGTTCCGCGTATCTACTGCCGCGAATGGTCGGGCTTTCGAAGGCTACGGAGTTATTGATGCTGGGTGACACTGTGGACGCGTCGAGAGCAGACGCTTTGGGTCTCGCTTACAAGATCGTCGACGACTCGGAGCTCGGCAATGCCACAAATGAGCTTGCCCGAGCCCTCGCGGATGGGCCCGGCCTGGCATATGCCGCAACCAAGAAGTTGCTTACGCGCGAGCTGGACATGGATCTTGACGATGCGATCGAGCTCGAAGCTACGACGCAAGCAGAACTGATGACCACAGAAGACCATGCTGAGTTCTATCGAGCATTCACCGAGGGACGCGAGCCGAGGTGGAGCGGCCGGTGACGACTCCGCACGAGATCCTCAATCCTCCTACGTTGGCCGTGCCGTCCGGCTTCTCGCATGCTGTTGTCGCGGCGGCCGGTCGTATGGTCTATCTGGGGGGCCAGGCCGCGCATGATGCCGACGGAAAGATCGTCGGCGACACGATCGCCGAGCAGTTCGCCCAAGCTTCGGCAAACGTAGTTGCGGCTCTCGACGCAGCGGGAGCGAAGCCCGAGCACCTGGTGTCGATGCACATCTACGTCACCGACGTACCCGCGTACAGAACGGAGTTATCGGAGCTGTCGGATGTCTATCGCGCGCACTTCGGTCGTCACTATCCCGCCATCGCTCTGTTCGAAGTTACAGCTCTGTTTGACCCCGCCGCGCTTGTCGAGCTGGTCTGCGTCGCGGTCGTTCCCTAACGGTAGAGCTCGCGAGCGATGATCTCGCGTTGTATCTCGGAGGTCCCTTCGTAGATCCGCGTTGCGCGGACGTCGCGGTAGAGATGCTCGAGC
>JBHELU010000268.1:0-2901 GCA_046262955.1 Actinomycetota bacterium
GCTCGTGGGGGTCCGGGTCGAGCTCCCGTCGAATCAGCCGATAGTCCTCTTGAAAGAGGCCGAAGGCGACCGCTACCTGCCCATTTGGATCGGAGCCGTCGAGGCGACCGCGATCGCGTTCGCGTTGCAGGGGATCGAGACACCGCGACCGATGACCCACGATCTGATCAAGGACATCCTCAATCAGACCGACGTGCAGGTCGAGCAGATCCTGATCTCTGATCTAGTCGACCAGACGTTCTACGCGACGATTCAGATGCGCCGCGCCGGCGAGCTCGTCGAAGTGTCATCGCGGCCCTCGGATGCGATCGCTTTAGCGGTCCGGCTGCAAGCTCCCATCTTCGGAGCCGAAGACGTTCTGGGTCAGGCAGGGATCGAGCTGCGCGACGAGGAGGAAAGCGAGGTCGAGAAATTCCGTGAGTTCCTCGACCAAGTGAGCCCCGAGGACTTCGCCGCCGGCCAATAGAGGCCGGGATCTCGTGAGCACGAACTCTCAATCAAAGCTTCATAGTTGTCGTTGACACCACCTGCCGGCGGGCTTACGCTTTCCATCCTCGTAACTACGGACGTGTGACTCGGGCCCGCCATCGGAGCGGGCGGATCGGGGAGGGTCAAGCGATGGAAGAGCTCGGATACAGAGGTCCGCAGACGTGCAAGATCGTCGGCATCACCTACCGACAGCTCGATTACTGGACCCGAACGGGTCTCGTGGTGCCGTCGCTCCAAGAAGCGCAAGGCTCCGGCACGCAGCGGCTGTATTCGTTCAATGACCTCCTGCAACTGAAAGTCATCAAGAGCCTGACCGACGCGGGGGCGAGTCTCCAGAAAGTCAGGGAAGCGATCGACTACGTCCGTAACGAGATCTCCGGAGACTGGTCCGCGATCACCTTGGTGACCGACGGAAACGGCGTGTACGCATGCACCCCCGATCAGGTCCTCGATCTCCTACGACGCGGCCAGGGTGTGCTTGGTGCAGTGGTTGCAGTCGATCAGATCCGGGATCAACTGCAAGGAACTCTGCGCGAACTTCGCCCCACAGCCGTGCCCGTGGGTTACGTTGCCTCCGATAAGGGAGCGCAAGCTAAGGAGGGATAGCGATCCCGGAGGACGCAGCGTCCACGACCGGACAATCTCTTCCTCACGAGCGTGTCAAGTTCGCGCACAACAGCGAAAGACAGTTCGCAAAGCTCCTCGATTTCTACGAGATCGAGTGGGACTACGAGCCCACCACTTTCGAGATCGATTGGGATCGCAATGGGAACGCCACCCAGCGTTTCTCGCCCGACTTCTATCTGCGAGCGTTCGACCTGTACATCGAGATAACCACGCTCAATCAGAAGCTGGTTACCAAGAAGAACCGCAAGGTCCGCAGGCTGCTCGAGCTGTACCCGGGCGTGAAATGCAGGATCCTCTACCAGCGCGACTACTTGAATCTGCTGGTGAAGTACGGCCTGGAAGAGCCGTCGCAAGGGGCTTTACTGGGCACAGAGGAGCCCCAAGCTCAAGGGCCGTCGGATCTATTCGGTCTGACCGGTTGATCGCTTGACGAAACGCGCGACCCACCTACTTGAAGAGCACCGGGCGCTCGGAGCGCGGCTCACCGAGTTCGCCGGCTGGGACATGCCGCTTCAGTACTCGGGTGTCGTCGCGGAGCACAACTCCGTTCGCAATGCGGTTGGGGTCTTCGACGTCTCTCACCTCGGCAAGCTGTTGGTATCCGGACCTGGCGCGGAGGACGCCGTAAACGAGGCCGTGACCGCAGACATCGCCGGGCTTGTACCCGGGCGGGCGATCTACGGACTTGCGCTTAACGACGACGCGGGCTGCCTCGACGACGTTTTCATCTATCGGCTATCGGATGACGAGCTGTTGGTCGTCCCCAACGCGGCAAACGTCGGGACCGTCAAAGAGTCGATCGAGCGCGGGGGAGTGCAGGCCGTCGACGAATGGGAGCGGTGGGCGATCCTTGCGATCCAGGGACCCAAGAGCTTCGAATCCTTCATGGGAGCGTTCCCGGATTCGGGAGCCGATGAGCTCGCGTTCCATCAGATAGCTCCGATAGACGTGTTCGGAGACGAGGGCATGGTCGCGCGGACGGGCTACACCGGCGAGAGAGGCTTCGAGCTCTATGCGCCGAAAGCCACGGCAGTCCGAGCGTGGCGTGCGCTGTTGGATGCCGGGGCGGCCCCCGTGGGACTGGGCGCTCGGGACACCCTGCGACTCGAGATGGGCTACGCGCTGTACGGCCACGAGCTGGCTCCCGATATCAACCCGCTCGAAGCTGCGCTCAACTGGGCCGTCGCCTGGGACTCGAGCTTCCGAGGCAAGGACGCTCTCGCCAAGATCAAAGAAGCAGGGGCCACGCGCAAGCTGATCGGAGTCAAGTGCACGGACCGCGGGGTGCCTCGGCAGGGCTACGAGGTCGTGGCAGAAGATGCGACCATCGGATCGGTCACCAGCGGGAACCACTCGCCGACCCTTGGAACCGGCATCGCGCTGGCTCTTTGCGATCGAGCTTCGGCTCCGCGTCTCGACGAGAAGGTCGGGGTCCTTGCGCGGGGCCGGACTATCGACGCGGTTATCGTGAAGCCCCCGTTCATCTAAGAAAGATCGATGACGGGACCCTTCCCCAGAGTCAACTTGTAGACAAGTAGACGAGAGCGAGCCAGTGGATTTCGTCCCGCACACCGCCGCCGACGACCGGGCGATGCTCGACGCCGTCGGGGTCGACAGCATGTCCGACCTGTTCGAGTCGGTCCCGGCCGAGCTGAGGCTCGATCGCGACCTCGAGGTCCCCGCGGCACTGAGTGAGGTCGAGCTCATCGATCACATCGCCGAGCTGGCCGCTAAGTGCTCGGGTGCGCGCGATCTGGTGTGCTTCGCCGGGGGCGGCGCGTACGA
>JBHELU010000269.1:0-11716 GCA_046262955.1 Actinomycetota bacterium
GGTTTGAACGGATCCGAGTTCGTGCGGAGCAGTTCGTCTGCGCGAGCGCACAATCCGTTCATGGTCCAGTCGCCCCACCGTCGGTCCGGAGCGGCGCTGGTCGTTCCAACCTTCCATGTTCCTTGTTCGTCGTCGTGGACGAGACAGTCGAAGCCCCCAGCGACCCATGCCATGCGCCGGACAATCCGCTCACGCTTCGACGGTATATCCATCCCGAGTAGGCGCCGGAGACCCGAAGTAAGTTCGTCGTCCGGCACCTCCTCTTCTTCGCGAACGAGGCGGACGATGTGAACAACGAGATCTTTCAGAGGCATGTCGTCAAAATGAACCAGAGCTGCACTCTCTCCCGCGAGATTTGGCTCGTCAGACCGGGGCTTCGGAGGGACCACAGCGCTATGGCTCGGATTGCCGCTGCCCTTCTCGAGCGCCTCGTCAAGGAGCCCATCAAGGCAGCGCATAAGCGACGGGCCGTCAAGCAAATCCAACGCAACGAACGCCCCACGTCGGAGCAAGCGCTTGAGAAAATCGCGAAGGATTTCCCTTCCCGCGCTCGATCCGGCGAGTTCATTGAGCGGCGGCTCGCCAGCTCGCCGCTCCCAGGTCCGGAGGATTGCGCGAAAGACCTCGGGACTGCCGCCGTAGGCACGTCTGCGACTGAGTATCTGGTCCAGATCCGCCTCGCCGAGAACACCGAGCAGGCCGAGCGCGTCGTCGGGATCGCTCGCCCTGGAGGTCACCATTCGGGCGCGCCACCACAGGCGACCGAAGACATGCCGCGTCAGATCGGTGCCAATGAATCGCTCCTGGTTGGGCTGCCTATCGCCTTTGCGGGCGGGCGGAAAGCGCCAGAAGGCCACATCCGGCAGCAGCACAAGCGCGTGAAAGGACCAGATCTCGGGAACGGCGGCCTCCGCCGGGAACAGCAGCCCCTTGCCGCGCCAAACACTGGAAATAGAGCGATCGAACCCGGCCAGATCCGTGGCGCTGGGTCGGGGGCTCGGAAAGCCGACCGCACTTGCAGCGGCGACCACATCGCCCCGCAGTGCGTTGAGCTCCCCCTCGGTAATCCTAGGCGGCCCGGTCGCCGCAAACACGACACCATGGTTGCGCCATTCAGAACTGCCCCCAAGCCCCTCGAAGTCCGGCTCTCCGCCGCCCCACACTTGATCGGACAACTCCTCGAAACGAGATTGGGCGGCGGTCGGGAGCAGTCGGGGGTGGAGACGACGACCCGTCATGTCGAAACGTCCGCGAGAAGCCCTAACGCGGTCGCCACCTCCGCTGCGAATCCGGCGGGATCAGACTTCCGGCGATCGCGAATCTGCGCCGGGGATCTGCCGGGAAACACGCGCGTGATAAGCGCCTCCATCGCATGGCCAACCGTCTCCTCCTCGTACCCTTGGGACCCGTCATCTTGTTCGAGGGCGAACTCGAGCAGGGTGCGCCCGGCGTCGTAAAAAAGCATCGACATGATCGGGTCACTTTCCGGTCTTCCTTGCGAGGATTCAACCGCCGCTCGAACCACAGGATTGTTCTCATTGATGAGCATGTGCAACCCGCCGAGCGTCGGGGTGTCCAACTCGGGTCGGATTTCCAGAAACCAAGGTGTTTGCTCGCCGAATCCGAAACGCACTGGGTCTACCAAGGCCAGCGGAAACCGCGGGGCGTTTCCCTGGAGGCGCACCTTCTTTCGCTGAGACCAAAGCCGGCTGCCCGCACGAAACGCGCTCGGCGCCCCACTCTCTCCCAGATCATCGGGCAGAAACAGCTCAGTGTCGAGGGTTAGCGTCTCGCCGAGATCCCATCCCTCGAGAACGAACTCGAGGGTAATGCTCGTGGTCGGCTCCCCAGCTTCGAGTCTCGCGATCGAGCCGGCTCCGCGCAGATGATTGTCTGATGCCCAGAGAACCCCGAGAGCGAGCGGCACGGACTCGGGTAGGTACGCCTCCTCGCGTATGAGCCCAAGGTCCACTTCGACCGTCCGCTCGAGCTGGAGGTCGGTCGCGTAGTCCCAGGTTGCCAGCATCTCGGGCAGCGGCTGCATACCTTCACCCAGGTCGAGCAGCCACGCCCCCGCACGAACGCGGTCCACTACGGGAAGCCGATACGGGAGCCCGCGGCCTACAAGTCCTCCTCGTCTCCAGCCGACCGGAGTCCAATCGAGGTGACGGAGTCGGAAACGGGCTGCACGAGCAGATCCCACTCACCGTTGTCGGCGGGACTAAATGCGATCACCGCCTCGGTTTGTACCCCTCCTTCGGACGCGCGCCAGGCCACAAAGCTCGGCTGGGCGGAGCCAGTAGGCGCATCGGTTTCGGCCCCCCCGCCCCAAACGCCGACAGCGAGTACTGGCTGCATCGTCACGGTGCGACTTGTGTCTACCTGAACCCGCTGAGCAAGCACAGGGGTTCCATCGTACAAATCCCAACGCGGATCGCCAAGCAGTCGGACGGGGCGGCGGGGTCCTGGCCCACCCTTACCTCCCCTTGAGACATCGGCGCCTTGGCCAGTGACATCACCAAGAAGCCCTGCAAGGAATCGGCTTGCAGTACCAAGTGGAACCACGGGTCCCTCAGCTGGGGGCGTCACAGGCGCCCCAAACACCCGCAACCGTTCGTCAATCCTCCTGAGCGTGGTGTTAACGAATGTCTTATCGCGACCCTCGAGCTGCGACGAAACCCACGCGTGGTGTGTGGGGGGCTCGGATCTTGCCAAGACTTCGTCCAGCTTCTCGTCCGCCAAATACACACCCGCGTACCACACATTTTCGTCCATCGGCGGAGGCCCCGACCTGTATTCCACAACGAGACGCGGAGCCCGCAGCAGGCAAATATGATGCACGGAAGCACGAAGCCCGGCTTCCTCGGCAACTGGCCCCAACGGAGGGGACGGCTCGTAGGTCTTTACAACCTCCAGACGTCCAAGGTTCTGCTTCGGATTGCCACATTGAAGGAGCTCGCCGGCCCCCTCGTCCGCGTCAAGCGTCATGAGAGCACGGGAAAAGAGACGAAGCGCCCGGTGATCCCCGGGCTTCTGGACCACGACGGGACTCCCGTCGACGGTCACGCCAAACGTCATATCGGGGTATCCCTCCGGTCCCGGGAGCATCTTCGGCCATAGGTGCCACAGGACCGTCTCTGCGATCCAATCAGCCGCCTCTTCCGGGGACCGTTCATCGAGCTCAGGTGCCAACAATGCGATGCTCGTCCCGCACTCCGCATCTTCGAATATTGGAAAGCCAAGTTCGGCGGCGATTTCGTCCGCTTCTTCGTCGATAATCGGCTCAATTCGATCGTCGTCAAAGGGCAACCCCCACCAATGCCGGCCGGTGTAGTTGACCCTTTCCGTCGTGTGTCGTCCCCCTAGCGCAATCCCGACCAGCCGTGATTGAATCGAGCCCTTTTCTCGACACCGACTGTGGACGACCACAGCTCGCGTGCGGGAGGTCGCGTACAAGACCGACTTGCCGTAGCCGTATGTACCGCCACCGAACTCCGTATCGCGAGGGTCGCCGACGTTGAGAACGAACGAGACGTAGTCGTGCTCTCCATGCTTTATAGCTTCGTCTGCGCGCGTAGGCCCGCCTAAACCTGTCGTACCGCGATCGGAGACGAACATCACCGCAGCGGCCGGCCCATTAAGTTCCTCATTGATCGGTACGCCGCGCATGAACTCTGTTTCGCCGAAGTGGCGGGTCCAGGTGCGGCCGAACTCGGCGCTCAGCCGACGAACATCGACTTGAAATCGAACAGGGCCGTCATGATCCCGATCTCGAGCATCCCAGCTGTTCTGGGCTGCCTCCCTTACCAGCACCGTAAGGCGGTCAACTTCAGGACGTCCAAGCTGGTTGAGGATTCCCTCGGCGGTCATAGCACCGAGCGCCGGAACCCGCTCTGAGAGCCAGCCCGGCTTCATTTGGACGCCAGCATCTCGACGAGATGTGCTTCGACTGCTTCCTCGGACAACGGAGTGACTGCGATGCCGGCAAGATCAACGTCATAGGCCACCGCCGTGATGCCTTCCGGCTTGCCGCCTGACCCGAACGATTCCGGAACGATTCGCGGAAAGTCATCGACAACCTCGAACCACGACTGCTCCAGCAGTTCGAAAGAAATCTTGCGATAGGACTCCTCGTGCTCGGTGTTGTAGCCCGAGCCCTCGATGCGCGCCCCGAACCCGCCGGTCGCTGAAAGCTCCCGACACGTCGCCACGAGATCCGGGACGGTCGAGCCCTCCTCGAGAGTTTGTGCGATGCGTAGGTGCGCAAGCAAGAGACTTCCTGTCGGAGGGGGCTGCAGTTGCTCGAGACCGTGAACCTGGAAGATATGCCCCTCATCCGCGAGACTCGCCTTCACTTCCACCGCGCGAATACCGTTCGAGAAATCATGCGGCTCGTGGAGCGGACCGCGCCATAGCTCAAGACAATCGGGGTCCCGTTCGAGCAAGCGCTGCAGGATCATGAGTTCTCCGAACAGCCCGGCAAGTTCACGCACAGTCAAAACACGCTCCCGCGATGCGAAGAGGGCTCTCCACTCCGTCATGCAACGACGCATCGCCATCAGACCCTTGTCGGGGTTGACCTCGATCCGGGCGAGTACGTCGACGATCAGCGCTACGAAGACATGGTTCAACTGCGGTTGGGGGCAGCTCAGGTCCGCGTACCACCACAACGCGCCGTTTCGCTCAAGCTGACGCTTCAGAAGCAACAACGCGCTGCTGCGACGATCCTCCTTAAAGGTCGCGTGCTGATCGGCGGCAAGCGGGACCAGCAGACGCCTGCCCCCGGGACCAGCACCAAGGAGCAGGTCGCCGTCGTGTGTTGCAACTGGGATGTCGATCGTGTGCAGGCCGCCGCTCGCTGTCGCGCCGGCCGCCTCGAGATTTTCCCAGCGCTCGTTGAGTTCGGCATCGAGACGTGTAGCGGAGTCACTCATCCGCTGCCGACCGGTGAGTTGTCTTCTTCGACCGGACCCATGTCCTCGTCCTCGACATACCCGATTGCAGGCGTGACTTTCGATAGGTCGGCGGAGACGTACGCAATGGCGTCCTCGCCTTCGGGCTGTGGAAATACGAGTCCGACCCCAACCGGATCATCGACAGCGTCGAGTCGTTCGCGACGCTGGTTCTTCTTCCGGGCCGGTTGCGAAATCCGATCGATCGGGTAGAGCACCAACAGTCCATGCCTAGGAAGCTGCGCACGCCGGGCAGCGCGAATGTCATCTTCGGTCAACGGCCCCTCTGGTACGTCAAGATCGAGAGTCGCATCCTTACGGCTCATCAGAGTCTTGATGTCCGCGGCGGAGGGCGGCGTCTGCTCCAGTTTCGCGCGTACCACTGTCGGAACAATGATCCCGCCACCGAAGTCGAACTCCGGACCAGTACCGTTGTCTATTACAGCTATATTCCAAAGGCGCAAGGCCTCATCGTCTATGCGCTTCTCGATGTAGCCGCTCAGAAGGCCCGGCAAGCTGTCGGCAGAGAGGTCATGTATCCGGTAGCTCGAGAGGAAATCCAGAACGCTTGCAGCCGGAACGTCCCGCCACAATAGTTTGTCCTCTTCACGTTTCCCATCTCGCTTTGCTTGCGCGACGAGGCGATACGCCGCCCGTTTGTTGCGGGCGAGCCAGTCGGGATCGTCAGCTTTGAAGTAGCGCGTCTGGGTACGCATGCCGCCGTACGCGCCGCTGACCTGGACGGCGTCGCGCATCTTCGCGGCAGCGGTGACGTTGAGGACAGGATGACAACGAATCCGGACCGCGAAGGTAAGTGGAGTCTCGTCCTCGGACATGTATCGCGCAATATCCCTGCGAATCTCGGCCTCGACTCCGGCGAGGTCCGCGAACCATTGTCTGAGTTCCTGCGTCATCCACACCCGGGGAAGGTCCGCATACCCTCCGCGGTACCCAAACCAGCGCCCCATCTGAAGCAGCGTGTCGTACGCGGTGGAGGACCGAACGAAGTAGCTCGATACCAATCCCTCCAGCGTCAACCCGCGAGACAGCGTGTTGCCACCGACGGCGATCGCGGTCTGCGGTCCGGCGCGATAGTCGAGCCTGTCGGCACTGGCCGAGTTGTCGAGCACGATCCGTGTGTCGTTGAATACACCGCCCAGTTCACCAGCGAGTTCATCAAACGCCACCGGGGTTTCGCCGAAGTCGGACGCGACAACCCGTTCTGTCTCGTTCTGCCACTGGGCTCGCAGCTCATCCCGGAGTGCCTTATCCCCCGCCAACCAACGTTGTGAGGTGTGGCGGGTCAGGTCTTCGAGTGGCTTGCGGAACGACTGGTGGACTGCTACGCGGACGCTGGTGTGGATCAGCATCGTCGAATGGGTGGTGCTGCCGCCGCGCGATCGCCGCGCTGCCGTGGCGAGCCAAAACCACCGGACCGCGCGTTCGAGTTCACCTCCGATATCGGGAATAAAGCCATCGACATCGGGTTTGGAGAGGGGGCGCACGTCAGCGACTTCATCGTCGGGCACGATCCTGACCATGTCGTAGCCATCGTCGGCATCGAGGGGATCCTCCCCGTCCAGAGCCTGCCGGCCGAAGATCACTTCGGTTCCGAAGTGATCCGACGGCTTCTCTAGATCTACAACAAAGTCCTTCGGGTACAGATCTCCCGCGGATGGATCAACCAAGAGATTCGCGAAGGGGGTTGCCGTGTATCCGATATACCCGGCACGCGGGAGTACGTCGAGCACATTTCGAATCAAGGGGTTGATCGTCTTCGTTGCGATCGCGGCCTGATCCGCTTCGTCGTCGATTATGAGCGCGGAGATTTGGTCCAAGGCTGTTCCCGCTTCTTCCAGCCAAGCGATGAACTTCCGTAAGACCACGGCGTTCTTCTTGATCACGCACAACACCGCCTGCTCCGAATACTTGCTGAAGAAGGCCTGGGCATTTGCCGGTGGCACGAAGTCGTGCTCTTCCTTTGTCAACTGGTGCCAGAACGGCTTATTCGGCTCGACCAGCTGTTGTGCGAGGCGGCTCTGAGTCTGACGACGGAGCTCGTTGTGGATGCCCGCCAGCACTACGAAGAAGCGATACCCGCGGTCAGCCGCCTTAGCGATCGCCGCCGTGTAGTTGGTCGTCTTGCCTGACTGGATGTGCCCAAGCACGAGGCCCTTGGTGTGAAAGTCCATGGTCTTGGGATGCTCAAGGAGACCGACAATCCGTGTCGACGAACTGTCGAGGGACTCGACGCTTTCCGCAGGCCATTTCAGCTCCAGAGCGGTCTTGAGGGCGGGCCAGCACAGATCACCGGGCCGCGGCCCGGTGTACCAAGTGTGCCGTCCTCCACCCTGGATGTAGACCGGGCCGTCCGAAGCAGAAACCACCCCGGCATGGTGCTCGAACTTCTCAACGAGGTTCCTCAAGGTTTCCTCGGGAATTCCAAATCGCCGGAGCCGCGCGGCGGCCTTGTCAGGCCCGAAGGCATCAACCTCTTCCAAGAAGTCCTTGTATTGCCCGTCGAAGTCGGGGGCCATCTCCGGCGTCATTGAGGTTCTTGAGGGTCGTGTGCAGCCAATAGAGTTCTGCGTTTCGCTGGAGTTCCGAAACACTTTACCGCCCTGAAACCTGTCCCTGGATATCGGCCTTGAAAACCCCTTCGCCATGCCTATGGATACTCAATGCCAAGGGGCCCAATGGCGGACCGATCACACATTGACACCCGATCCGGCCTCCATCCTCCATTGCATTGAGACCGTGGATCAGTTATCCCGTGCCACGCAACGTAGGCTGTGTCTGTGGCAATCACAACCACGAACGGCGACGAGGCCCTTGAACGCGTCGTCGCGCGCCTCGGTGAGCTTGCGGGACCAGATCCGGGAGAGCTCTTCGGTCGTGCCATCCGGCAGTCGATTGATGAAGTGCTTGATGGTCCGCGCACCGGTCGGTGGGACTTCTCACAGCTGGAGAAGACGGAAAAGACCTACGTCGGGACGAAGGTCGAGATCGTCGTTCGCACCTCCCTCGGGCTCGAACGCGGCCCAAGGTTCGACCTCGAGATTGAGGGTTACGGTCTTGACACGAAATGGGCCATGGGCAGTGTTTGGCAGATACCACGCGAGGCTGTCAATGAGCTTTGCCTTTGCATCGGTGGCCTCGATCAAATGACCCGCTTCCAGGTTGGGGTCGTCCGCTGTGCCGAGGAACACCTCAATGCGGGCGAGAACCGGGACCGGAAGCGGACGATCTCAGCATTGGGACGCGCCGCGATGCATTTCCTGGTTGAGCCGAGCCCGCTTCCGGGCAACTTCGTGGCGGAAATGGACCCCGAGATCCGCGCCGAGGTCATGGCGGAGCGAACGATTCAAGCCCGCGTCGCGACACTCTTCCGACGTGTCCCCTATACCGCGATCCCCCGAGGGGCCGTGGCCACGGTCGCACGTACAACCGGCGATCCGATGCGAAGGCTCCGCCAGGACACGGGAGCCAATGACCCGCTCCAGGGCATGCGGATCCTCTCTGCAAAATACGGCAAGGGGATAGTCGAAGCGCTCGGACACGCTCCGCTTGAGGCAAACCACTTCATGGCGGTGTCTGAGAGCGACATCGAAGCCCTGCCGGCGCGCGTGCGTCGGCGCCTGGGCTTGGACTGAGGGCACTGATCAGAGGCGCGTCATGCAGCAAGAGCCGGGACCAGGTCGGTGGCAACTGCAGCGGCCTTGAGATAGGACCCGAGGGCCGAGGCAATCTGCATCGCAAGTTGAGGCGGGACCGCATTGCCGATCTGCTTGGCAACCGACGTCATGGACTGAGACTCCGGGAATTCGAAATCGTCGGGAAACGTCATGCAGCGCGCTGCTTCTCGCACCGTGATGGGCCGATGCTCACTTGGGTGCAGATATCGGCCCTTCTCCGGCTTGAAGAACTCAGTTCGAATGGTGAAGGCCGGCCGATCCCACCAAAGACGGCCAAAGACATCAGTCGAGCCCGACTTTTTCCGGAGCCAGCAGGCGGGCGTTATGTCCGGTCGCCGCTCCGCAAGGTCGAAGCGCCCCTCGCCCTCATTCGGGATCGTTCGATATCTCTCGATGCTTTGCGGTCTTGGGTCGCGAGGGTTGTGCCAGTTCTTACCCGACGGCACGCGTGTAAGGCCGCGAACAGCGTCGCGGAAGGTCCTCCAAGGCTGGCCCGTCAACGGAATTGCGTCCGGCGGAAAATGCGTCGGCTCCGGCCACGTGAATCCGCCACGCCTGGTCCCGACCACAATCGCCCGCCGTCTCCGCTGAGGAACGCCATAGTCAACCGCGTTGAGGACTCGCCCCTCGACCTCGAACCCGAGCGCCTCGGCCGCTTCGCGAAAGACAACGTACTCGTCGGACCGAAGCAGCTCAGGCACATTCTCCATGACGAACGCCTGCGGCTCCGCCTCCACGAGGGCACGTAGGTACTGCCGCCACAGCGACCTGCGCTCAAGCCCGACTCCGGCCATGTTGAGAGGTGAGAATCCCTGACAAGGAGGGCCACCGACGACGACGTCAGCGGACGGAAAGGTTGCGACCCTTTCGATCGGGCCTTCAAAGACGTGATCCCCGAAATTCCGTCTGAACGTTTCGGCGGCATCGTGATCCCACTCGACCGCAAACCGACTCTCGAAGTCCCCGGAAAGTTCGAACCCCAGCGTCATTCCGCCACATCCGGCGAACAGATCGATCAGGGCAAAGGGAGCCGTCACTCTGCGAAAGCTAGAGGGAGGACCGGACGGAAAGCGAACATCTGTTCGCTATTGATCCCCGGCGACCTCGCACAGAGACTCGGCCACGCGGCGCGCGCAATCCTCGGGGTCTCGTTCCACTTCGAAGTCCCATAGCCGAATCACCGTCCAACCCAGATCCGCGAGTTCCTCGTTGACGCGCCCATCCCGGGCTCGGTTGCGCTCAATCTTCTGATCCCAGAACGGGCCTGACTGGCCCCAGTAGTAGTCCGGATGTCCGTGCCAAAAAGCTCCGTCGACGAACACAGCGAGCCGGCGGCCGATCCATGCAAGATCGGGCTTCCCCGTGACCTGTTTGGGATGCAACCTCCAACCACGCACTCCGATTGCCCAAAGTGCGCCACGAAGCACCAGTTCAGGGGCCGTGTTCCGCGTCCGAACACGGCGCATCAGACCACTCCGCTGCTCAGGCGTCAGCGAGTCGTTCACCGTTCCTCGCAATCTACTCGTCGACGTCGACCGTCGCCAACCCGAGAACCAACCGTCTCGGTCGGACGCCTACTCTCTGACCTGGCGCCTATGTTGACAGTGACGGAACCGCCTTGGCGAATGGCGAGGTCACTCCCGGGGACGGCCAGCTCGCTAGCCGCTGGCAACGCTGTCTGACGGCGATCGAGACGGTGCGAGAGCCGCGAGACGGGTGGGCGTCAACTCGAAATGTCGGATTGCAAGACCCGACCCCATGAGTCCCTGGCCTGCTTGGAGTTCCTCGAGCGTGGTCATGGGCGGGTGGTGGTCAAACGCAGTGGAGATGGATTATCGCGGGACACGTGTCCGTGCCTCGCCCACGCTACAGCCGCGACTCAGCGATCCCCGCTCATTAATCGGCGAGCCGCCGAGGACCGTGCGCTCGCCGTACGGAGTGGGTTGTCTGGTCGGATGCCAATCTGACGCTGGCTGCGGGCGCCGCCATCAGCTTCTACGATCTGCCACGTGAGCGACTTCATCGGTAAACGGCTTGAGGCGGCGGGCGCAGAGCAGACTCAGCTCGAGGTCAGGCTGTCACGGGAGCTTGTGTCGCTCCTCTCCGAGCAGCTCTATACGTCGCCGCTGAAGGCGATCGAAGAACTTGTCGTCAATGCCTTCGACGCAGACGCAGCTATCTGTCGCGTGAGGCTGCCCGAGGTGCTCGAGGCCGCAGCGAACGAACCCATCCTCGTCTACGACGACGGCATCGGGATGGACGTCGCCGGACTGGAGGATTTGTGGCACATCGGCCATTCCTCAAAGCGTGACGCTGCGATTGAGCGCCAGCGCAAGCGGAAGCAGATCGGCAAGTTCGGGATCGGAAAGCTGGCGACTTATGCGGTCGCCGAGCACATCACATACATCACGAAGACGGCTGGCGGGCCGATCCTGTCAGCAACGCTCGACTACGACGCGTTCAAGCCGGATCCGTCGGGAGGGGCAGATGCCGTGTTGCTAGCCGTCGTCGAGCTCGACTCAGCCAGGTGGGCGTCAGACGAGGAGCTGCTCACTGCGCTCAACGCTGAGGATCTGGATCCTGCAGCGCTCGCCGATGACGACGCGCACTGGACCATCGTGCTCCTTGAGCGGTTCAAGCCGAAGATCGCGGAACTGGCGCGTGGGCGACTGAAATGGGTGCTGTCGACCGCGATGCCACTGCAGTCCGGGTTCAACCTATTCCTTGACGGCGAAGAAGTGCAGAGCAGCAAGGAAGCGTACGAGCACGTCGTGTCATTCTCCGTCGCTGACCTCCCTAAGTCGCGACTCGAAACGCTGAAGAACAAAACGAAAGAGACGTGGAGGATTGATGGCCAAACGTTGAAGGCTGAGAGCTTTCCTCAAGGTGTCACCGGGACCGTCATCGTGACACGCCGTACGCTCACGGACTCGAAGAGTGCTGACCTGCGTCGCAGCCACGGATTCTTTATCCGCGTCCGCGACCGTCTGGTGAACATCGAGGACCCGCTCTTCGGCCTCAAGCCGCTTTCCCACCAGACGTTCAACCGCTTCCGGGCGGACCTCGAGG
>JBHELU010000270.1:0-4187 GCA_046262955.1 Actinomycetota bacterium
TGAATCGCCTGTAAATGCAGCGGCCTGAATCACGTGGAACCAGCACGGATACGAAGCGAGTTCGCGAAGCACACCGCGGGTAACCAAACACCGCTATACCTCGATGTCGTGATCGGTTGACCGAATCGCGGACACGCCGTACTCTATCTGTAAGAAGCTTTGTTACAGAGGATGGAACGATGCGTCCAAGCCAAACCGTCACCGTGTCCTTACCGCCGGAACTCGCCCGTGAGGTCGACCGCGCGGCCCGCAAGGAAGGTCGCAGCAGGAGCGAGATGTTCCGTGAAGCTCTCCGCCAGTACTTGGCGCGCCGAGATCGGTGGGACCGGATCTTCACTCACGGAGAGACGGCAGCTCAACGGCTGAATCTCACAGAGGAAGACGTGACCCGAGCCGTGAAGGCTCGGAGGAAGTCCAGCGCTCGCAAGCCGCGACGCTAGATGCGCGTCCTCCTCGACACGAACGTCCTCGTGTCGGCGATCTTGTTCGGAGGAGTTCCCCGCGACGTACTCCGTGCGGTGATCGATGGAAGGATTCGCATCGTGTCCAGCGCACATCTGCTCGACGAGCTCGAGGACATCCTCGTAGCGAAGTTCGGATTCTCCAAAGCCGCAGCTGTCGAGACTCGATCTGAGCTCGAGGTGCTCGCGGACCTCGTCGAGCCGCCGGATGTCCCGAAGGTGTGCCGGGACCCCGACGACGATCACGTTCTGGCTGCAGCGCTCACAGGGCGCGTCGACCTCATCGTTACGGGTGATCGCGACCTCCTGGTTCTCGAGTGGTACAACGGCCTGGAGATCGTGACCCCTGCCATGTTCGCCCCAAGGATCACAGAACGATGAACGACTCATTCCTCATCGCGCGCAATCCCGACCCGGATTCGAAGCTTCCGTACGTCCTTCGGTTGCCGATCGAGTCCGGCATCGTTCTCAAGGCGCGCGAGATTTGGCCGCGAACGAAGTCGGTGTACTGCTATCCCGGCGGCGAGTGGGACTCGTCTCTCGAGATCGTCGACGAGCAGCCCGTGATCTCGTGCGTCCGGCGGGGGCCGGCCGTCGATCTCATCCTCCGCCGGGGGCGGGAGAACCGGTCGCAGTTCGTCTTCACGACGTTGAAGTCGGGACGTCCCGCGGTCTTCTGGCAGACGCCCAAGACGAGCAAGAACGCTCGCGTCGGGATCCGGGTTCCGAAGCGAAAGGCAAGTGGCCTCGACGGGATCGTCATCCTCGTGGACTCTCGCGAACGCTACGGATATCGGTTCGCCGGCCAGCGCGTTCGCACGGAACGCCGCGCGCTTCCGGCCGGCGACTACGCGGTCGAGGATACGGGTGAGATCGTTGCGGCCGTTGAACGCAAGACTCTTCAGGATCTCGCCAAGTGCGCCATCGACGGCTCGCTGCAATATTCGCTCTCGGCGCTGTCGGCATTGCCGAGGGCCGCGGTGGTGGTCGAGGATCGCTATTCGCGTCTCTTCAAGCTCGAACACGTGGGACCCGGGTTCGTGCCGGACCTTCTCGCTCGGCTCCAAGTTCGGTATCCGACCGTGCCGATCGTCTTCTGCGAGACGCGCCCGCTGGCCGAACAGTGGGTGATGCGCTTCCTTGCGGCCGCTCTCGTTGAACTGCGCTCGATGCCGCAGGTGGCAGAGGAACCGGCACGCTACGAGGCCGAGTGAGCGGATCCCAGGCCCGGAGCGAACGGTCGACCAGCAATAACGCGGTTCGCGCACCGGTCTGTTAAGACCACCAAGTTTTGCGCCGGATCGACGCAGGTCATCGGCGGGAACTTCGCCGAGATATGTACGAGTCCCAACGGGTCGCCATTCGAACCTTCTTGAGCTGCTCGGATCGTTGAGCAGCACCTCGCGGACCTAGCGCGGTCGATCGTCGATCAAGGGGAAGTTCCCGGTGTCGATGACCTCCGAATGGAACTCGATGTCACACCATGCGCGCAGAGCTTCCAGCGACCGATCGCGCGGCCACAGGTTCGAGTCTGTGTACCAGCCCGCAAGCTCGTCTTCGAATAAGGGTCTGTGATTGATCCGGAGCCACAGGTTCACTCCTGCTTCGTCTTCCACCTCGACAAGGTAGACCGTTGGATCCTCAGCCGCTTCGGACAAAGTAAGGATGTGCGACCCGGGTGCGGGATCGACAGCATTGATCCAATCGACGAAGGGTTGCTTGTACCGCAAGATCAGCGCGCCACGGTTCAGCATCTCAGGCCGAGAGTTGTCGGATCTGCCTGCGGGGACGAGCTTTCGCAAGGTCGTGGTTCGCCTGCAGGTTCAGCCAGAACTCGGGCGTGGTGCCGAGCGCACCACCGAGCAGCCACGCCGTCTCCGGGGTGACCCCACGCTTGCCACGAATGAGCTCGTTGATCCGCTGGAGCGGAACGTCGAGGTGCGCTGCGAGTGCGACTTGCGTCAACCCGAGCGGCTTGAGGAACTCCTCGCTCAGGATCTCCCCAGGGTGAGTCGGGACTCGCTTGTTCGGCGACATCATTTCTCCTTAGTGGTAGTCGATGATCTCAACGTCATGTGCTTGGCCATCTCCCCACCGGAATACGACCCGCCACTGGTCGTTGACTCGGATGCTGTGCATGCCTTTCAGATCGCCCTTGAGTGCTTCGAGAAGGTTCCCCGGCGGCGCGCGAAGGTCGCCCAGCTCTTTAGCAGCGTTGAGCATGTCCAGCTTCCTCACCGCGGCCGAACGGACGTCTGGCGGGATCCGCTTGATGACCTTCCCGCGTTCGCCGTGGAAGAGAGCTTTGGTCGCGGCATCCCTGAACGATGCGATCAAAGCCGGCTCTCCACAACCGGAATCTTACATGCTTACACGGTATCCATGCAATGGGTGAAGGGGGCAGGAAGGGGTCCCGGTTCGAATCCCCTTGCCTGCGCTCGTAAACGGACAACCACTTGGCCCCGCGAGCAGCGGGAGTGTATGCGATCAGCCAGTGGTCCCACCTTCCCATAATGCGAACCAGCCTTGCGTTGTCAACCTGGAGGCGCCTTGCTTGCTGGTCAAGTGGCGTGATCGGTGCGGCGAAACCGACGACGCTCTTCGCCGCGGTCATCCCGGCAAGATTCCTTGACTGAACTAACTTGACTGAACTAAACCGTCGCATCAGTGCGCCTAAGATCAGCATCCGTCTATGACAGAAGCTAGCCCTCAGACGATTTTTTGGCTTTGCCCCGCGCACAACCCGGATTGCTTCACGGAGCGATTCCCCCGAATAAAAGAGGCGAGCCGCCGGCGCCCAACCAATTCTCTTGTCGTTCTCGGAAGTGGCGGCAACTTCGGGTCTGAAACGGATATAGCGCCGCACTGGTGGCAAGGTGATGAGCAATCCTAGGACTGAGATCCAAGCCAAGTTGCCCACCCATTCGGGGGTGGGATGTGTTGGGCCGGTCCCCACGAACACCAAGTTGAAGCCGACTGCAGCGCCTAATCCAACAGGAATCAGAACGGCCCCCAAGACGAATCGGATCGCTTCAGCTCTATCCTTGAATAAGATCGGAAGGTACAGCGGTCGCGGGGGAGAACCGCGCGCTCCTGATCGAGAGACATGCCAAGCTTTGGCGAGTACGGCGCGGGACCAAAAGCGAAGCAGATGTGGGCGCGCCTGCGCCTCGTCCAGAGCACGATTGTACCTCCGAATTGGGCCTGCAACCACTAGGTAGCTGGCAAGTACCAGTGTGAGGCCGAGTCCCCAAAACCAAAATAGCCGTAACACATGTGACGGGCCCCTAATGAGCCCTAGGAGCGTCACGAATGCGAGCATTGGGGCGCCAATAAGAAATAGCAATGCACCTGCCAGGTAGCGTCTCGCATCGCTGCGCGTCGCAAAGGTTGGATCTCGCATTCGCATACGCCCACGCCCTGCTAGCCGTTGCCGCCGAAATTAGAGGGCCGGTCTCGCCGATTTTTCCATGGTCGCCATATCGTAACGATCAGCAAGCCCAGGAACCACAGATGTAAGTACCACAAGTGTTTGACGCCGAACGGTAGCAGTAGCCAACCAGAGATCCATGCCCCAGCTGCGATCCCCATCGCCGCTTTTTCGCGTCCTGCTCGTTTCCCCTCACCGGCGCTCTCAACAAGAGTTCTCTTTCGACGCCGCAAGTCTACGACAGCGATCCAGCCGACGGCGACCGTTGCTAAGAATGCAAGCGATCCAGCCGTCGC
>JBHELU010000271.1:0-11217 GCA_046262955.1 Actinomycetota bacterium
GTCTTCGGGATGTCGGAGGCGTACCTGATCGAGAACGGCGAGCTGACATATCCGATCAAGGGTGCCAACCTGATCGGCAATGGACCGCGAGTGCTGGGCGCGATCGACGCGATCGGTTGGGACTTCGATCGCAAAGAAGGCGTGTGCGGGAAAGACGGTCAGCACGCTCCGGTAACGAACGGGATGTCGACCGTGTTGTTGAGCTCGATGACGGTCGGTGGGACGGAAGCATGAGCGCAGATCTAGCAGACATCGCCGCACGGCTCGTAGACAGAGCCAACGACGGCGAGGACCTCGAAGCGTTCCTCACGCATTCGAAGACATTTTCGGTAAAGGCGTACCAGGGCGAACCAGAGACGGTCGAATCGGCCGAGCCTCGCGGCGCGGGAGTGCGGCTGTTCAGGGGGGGCCGGGTCGGGTTCTCGTACACGACGGATCTGAGCGGAGCGGGATTGAACGATGTCGTCGAGCAAGCTCGCTCGAATGCCCAACACTCGACCGAAGACGAAGCGGTCGCGCCGGCCCCCGCATGGGATTCACCTCCCGCAGATGTTCCGGGCACATTCGACCCGTCGCAGGCCACCGCAAAAGCCGACGACAAAGTGGCGTTTGCGGTCGAGCTCGAGAAAGCGACTCGTGCCGCCGACGCGCGCGTCCGCACGGTGGAAGAGGCGGTTTATGCGGACTCCGAATCGGAGGTCGCGATCGCTACGACTACGGGGATCGCCGGCAGTTACGTGCAAACGGACGCGTGGTGCTACTCGTACGCGATCGCGACCGAGGGCGACGACACGCAGGTTGCTCTCGAGTTCGATGTCGCCCGCGCGCTTGCGGGCCTGAATGGTCAACTGGTGGCGGAGACGGCCGCGCAACGGGCGGCCGAGGGATTGGGCGGCGAGAAGATCCCGTCCGCTCGCATGCCCGTGATCTTCGAGCCGTACACGGCGGGGCAATTCCTTGGTGTCGTTGCCCAAGCGCTGATAGGCGAAGCGGTCCAGAAGGGCAGGTCTCTGTTCGCGGGGAAGCTCGGCGAGGAGGTCGCCGCGCAGAACCTGACCCTTATCGACGACGGCCGGATCGAAGGCGGTCTTGGATCGTCGCCGTGGTATGGGGAAGGCGTGCCGACGGGACGCACTGAAGTCATTTCCGGTGGGGTGCTGCGCTCGTTCTTGTACGACGTGACCAGCGCTCGTCGGGAGGGCCGCGCTTCGACCGGCAACGCATCGCGGTCGGGGTTCAAGTCGCCGCCAGGTGCAGCTCCATCGAACATGGCGTTCGATCCGACCGGGGCGACTCGAGATGAAGTGCTTGCCTCCGCCGGCCGGGCTTTTCTGGTGACCGACTTCCACGGAGTTCATTCGGGCGCAAATCCGGTGTCGGGCGATTTCTCGGTGGGAGCGAAAGGGTTCCTTGTGGAGAATGGCGCGATCGGGAGGCCTGTCAAAGAGGTGACGATCGCAGCCGGCATGCTCGACATCTTGTCGCGCATCACGGCCGTAGCCGACGACCGGCGGTGGTTACCGTTCGGGGGTTCCTACGGCGGAGCGACGACGCTCGTTTCGGAGATGACGGTCGCCGGTCTCTAAGAGTCAGCAGGCGGTTCTCGCCGGCTCGTCAGATATGCGCCTACGATCACGAGAGCTGCGCCGACGAGCGCGACCGGCGCGACGTGCTCGTCTCTAAACACCACACCTAGCAAGATCGCAACCGGTGGCACAAAGTAGATCGCGACGACGCCCCGCGCGGCCCCCGCCCGGCCGACCAGCGTCGCGAGTGCGATGAACGCTAGACCGGTCCCGAGGATCCCCAACGGCACCATTGCCGCGGTGCTGGCCCACGACCAATGAGACTGTGTCACTCCTACGGCCGCGAACGGCGAGAGGCACAGCGCGGCGAAAAGCTCGGCTCTCAGTAGGACCGGCATCGAGCCGTATTTCTGTTGTAGTGGAACCGCAAGATTTGCCGATAGGCCGTAGAGCACAACCGCAATGAGAAGCAGTCCAACGCCGAGAAGCGTCCCCGCTTTGCCGTGAAGGGCGGGCCACGAGATCGCCAGCACTCCGCCGAACCCTATGAGTAGCCCCACGAGTTGGCGGAGTGCAGGAATGCGTTTGAGCATCAGGGCCGCGATCAACGCAGCAAAGAGTGGCACGGCACCGTTGATCATCCCGGCAAGGGCCGAAGAGATCCTCTGCTCGGCAAGCGGAAACAACGAGAGTGGAATGGCCTGCCAGATGATTCCGAGTAGAGCGATGCGCGGCAGGTCTTCCCTTTCGACGCGACGCCGTGCTCGCGGAAAAAGAGCCAGCGTGATGACGCCGAAAACGACGCGAGCGAATGCGACCACCTCTGGACTAAACGACTCGATCCCGATCGCGATCCACAAGAACGACGAGCCCCAGACGCACGCGATCAGCGCCAGCAGGCCCCACTCGGTGGAGCCAAAAGCGTCGGGCCGAGATCCGGCAGAAGTCGAGAGCATGCGCGGCCGAGATTTGGCGCGCGGAGATACGACAGGTGCGTCAGACATCTTTCAGACTGTAAGTGTCGTGATGCGGCGGCTATTCCCGTGGAACATGAGGCCCACGGCGCGCTGACGCTAGCGCCTTCGGGCCTCTTACCTCGTCGGGACGGACTCTTCTTTCCTCGAAATATGTACGAAAATCGGCAGCTCTTAAGGAAAGAAAGCTTTCGCTACGCGAAACGGTCGATCGACGAAATGATTTAAAGGGTTCCCGAACGGACTCCGGAAAGGATCACGATCGCGACCGTGATGGCGGCGGCGAATCGATAGATCACGAAGGGCGTGAAGTCGTGGCGACGCACGTAGCCGAGGATCGCCCAGATCACCAGGAAGCCACTGATCCCGGACGCAACAAACCCCCAGAAGAAGGGGGCCGCGAACCCATGCGGCAATCCGTCCTTGGCGGTCTGGAGGGTTTTCAGTAGCCCGGCCCCCCCGATGATCGGTAACGACAACAGGAACGAGAAGCGCGTTGCCGCTTCACGATCCAAGCCGCGACCCCTCCCCGCGGTAATCGTCACACCCGAACGCGAAACACCCGGTTGCAGCGCGATCGCCTGCGCGACCCCGATGAAAACCGTGTCGGCGAGTGTGAGATCGGCCAGGCCGCGTTCTCTTGAGACCATCTTGTCGACAAGGAACAGAAGAAGGCCGAACGCCGCGAGCATCACCGCGATCAACCACGGCTGCCCCAGCTTGTCTTCGATCACAGACTCGAAAGCGGCCCCCGTGAGGGCGCCGGGGATCGTGCCGATCACGATGAACCAAGCGAGCCGCTCTTCGATCGTCGTGACGCTTCGGTGCCCTATCGATCGAAACAGGGCGCGTATATAAGTGACGACGTCGTTCCAGAAATAGATCAGAGCGCCAAAGAAGGTCCCCATGTGCAAGGCGACATCGAACGTTTTGTTCAGATGGGGGTCGTTGAGGATCGTCCAGTGGAACAACCACGGAACCAGGATGAGGTGACCCGAGCTCGAAACCGGCGCGAACTCAGTCAGGCCCTGCGTGATTCCCAGTACGAGAGCTTGATAGATAGGCACGGCGGCGCAGCATAGCTGTGGCTAGGCGCTTTTCTCCGTCGTTTTGCTCGTCGAGGAGGTGCCGGACGACGAGTCCTTCGAGGCACCGTCGCTCTTGGACGAGGACTTAGCAGGTTCCTTAGAAGATGTTGAAGATTTCGTGGAGCTTTTCGCGTCGGTCGAATAGAAGCCCGATCCCTTGAACACCACCCCGACGGGGGAGTAGAGCTTGCGGAGTTTGCCGCCGCAGTGCGGGCATTCCTCCAGCGGGGGGTCTTCGAAGCTCTGGCGCGCCTCCGTCCGCTCGCCGCAAGCGGTGCATGCGTATTCGTAGATGGGCATCGTGATCTCAATCTACTGCGCTGCCGGGTCTGCCCCTCGCGCCGCCGGTAGAGTTGTTCGCTACCCAGGCTATGTCCTTACAACGACGACTCACGCTCTACTTCGTCATCATCGTCGTCCTTCCCCTGGCTGCAGCAGGCTTCTTGGTGCAGCGGCTGGTCGTGGGCGAGATATCGAGTCGCGCCGTAGAGGCGCTCGACCCCGAGCTCGATTCGGCAGTTCTCGTCTACAACGGCCGCGCGTCTCTGTTGGATGAAGCGGTCAAAACCGCCGTCAACGATCCGCAGACGGTCGCCGTGCTTCAAGGAACGAGCTCGACGGACCCGGGCGCCTATCTCACTCGAGCGCTGCATCGGATCAGCGGGATCGATTTCTTGGTGTTGCTCGATCCTGATGGAAAGGTGATCGCGTCCGCCGAACGCCCGGGTGACTTTGCGCCCGGTTTCAAAGCTCCGTCGGCGACCTCCATCGCTACCGGCGGGGATCCGATCGGCCCCGGGTTCCGTGCCAGCCCTGCGATCCCGGTCCGCGTGTCCAATGTTGGTGACATCGGCCGGGTGGTCGGAGGGTTCTGGCTCGACGGGGGATTGATCGGTGCCGCGCAATCGTCAGACGTCGAGCTATCGGTCGTGTCCGACGGGAACGTCGTTGCGTCCACGGCCGACCTTCGATCGTCTCCCGCCGTCCCCCTCGACTTCCAGGACAGTTTCGATGTCGACCTGGGCGGACGATCCAAAGCAACCGCTCGATCTCTGGGCGACGGGATCGCCCTCATGGCGTCGACGCGCCTTGCGCCGATCGAGTCGCGTTCGAGACTGGTTGTCCTATCGCTGGCCGCATTGCTGGCCGTGGCTCTTGTGGGGGCCGCAGTACTCGCATTCCTGCTGGCTCGCCTGATCACGCTTCCTCTGAACGAGTTGGCTCAGGGATCGCGGGCCATTGCACAAGGCAAGTACGGGCACCGGATCCCCGTTCGGGGACGCGACGAGGTGGGGCAGCTGGCCACCGCGTTCAACGATATGTCTCAGCAACTCGAGACGACCGTCGGGCAGCTGTCGACGTCGCGCGATCAGTTGCGCCAGGCCGTTCAACGAGTGGGCGACGCGCTTCGAGGCACTCACGACTTCTCGAAGATGCTTGAGACCGTTCTGGAAACGAGCGCCGACGCGGTGGGTGCGGATGTCGCAGTTCTCTGGCGTGTGTCGCCGGCTCGAGACGAGCTGTACCCGGCCCTCTCGCGCGGCATCGAGAGCACCGATCTCAACCGCATCGCCATGGGCGAAGGGGTAGTGGGATCGGTCGCGGAATCCGGTACGGCAGTGATCCTTCCTCAGATGGGGGCCGCGCAGATCGCAGATGTCGAGCCGCGCTTTCCGACGACGATGGCTCTTCCCATGCGCAGCGATGACAAGGTCACCGGCGTGCTCGCCGCCTACCGCAGCGACCCTTCGAAGATCTTCACCGATGAGGACGTCGAAACCGCGATGTTCCTTACCGAACAAGGAAGCGTCGCGATCGAAAACGTTCTGTTGCACGACGAAGCTCGCCGCCTGTCACTTACCGACGGCCTGACGAGTATCTGGAACATGCGTTTCTTCCAGATGCAGTTCCGGCAAGTGCTCGCAACATCAACGCGTTTCGCTCGATCTTTCAGCATCTTGATGCTCGACCTCGATCGGTTCAAAGGCGTAAACGACACCTACGGTCACCAGCGCGGGGACGAGATCCTGATCGAATTCGCGCAACGGGTGAGCAGAACGCTTCGAGAAGTCGACACGTTCGCTCGCTACGGGGGAGAAGAGTTCATCTGTCTCTTGTCCGAGACCGACAAGCACGGAGCGTTCACAACGGCCGAGAAGATCTTGTTTGCTATCCGAGCACTGCCTTTCGGCGGCTCAAACGGTGAAGCTCCAGTAGAGCTGACGGTGTCGATCGGTATCGCCTCTTATCCGGAACACGGCGATTCGTTCCAGGCTCTCGTGCGCCGCGCCGACGAAGCTCTCTATCGTGCGAAGCAAGAGGGCCGGGATCGCATCTACGTGACCGGCGACACGCGGACCTATCCGGCAGGCGGTCTCGGCTAAGGCACCTAAACTCGTCTACATGCAAGTAAAGAAAGCCGTTATCCCCGCCGCGGGCTTGGGGACGCGCTTCCTTCCCGCGACGAAGGTGATCCCCAAAGAGATGATCCCCGTGATCGATCGTCCGGGGATCCAGTATGCGGTCGAAGAAGCGGTGCGCGCTGGGATCGAGGACATCGTGATCGTCTCGGCCAGGGGGAAAGGGTCGATAGAGGACCATTTCGACGCGGCCCCCGACCTCGAGCGCCGGTTGGAGCGCGACGGGAAGACGGCCGAGCTCGATGAGATCCGAGAGATCTCGCAGCTCGCCGAGATCTTTACGGTCCGTCAGAAGTTCCAGCGTGGCTTCGGAGACGCGGTGTTGGCCGCAAAAGGTCACGTCGGCAACGAACCGTGCGCGGTGCTGGTTCCGGACGAGATTGTTCCTTCGGGCGAGCTCTTGCCGGCGATGATCGAGGTCTTCGAAGAGAAGCAAGCGAGCGTCATCGCCGTCCAAGAAGTGCCTCATGAGCAGATCTCTTCTTATGGCGCGATCGATCCCGGAGGTCGCGAAGGCGCCGTGGTGCAGATCGGCGACATGATCGAGAAAGCGCCGGTAGACGAGGCCCCCTCGGACCTTGCCGCGCGCGGTCGCTACGTCTTCACCCCCGAGATCTTTTCGGCGATCGAATCAACAAGCGAGGGTCACGGGGGCGAGATCCAACTA
The DNA here is from genome assembly GCA_046262955.1 of Actinomycetota bacterium. Lineage (GTDB taxonomy): Bacteria > Actinomycetota > CADDZG01 > CADDZG01 > WHSQ01 > JALZGD01. The sequence continues at coordinate 6,676 of JBHELU010000271.1, forward strand.
ACGGACGCGATCCGCATCCTTATCAAGGAGCAAGGTGCTTTCGCCTACGTTTACGACGGTGAGATGTTGGACGTCGGAAACAAGCTCGGTTACATCGAAGCCACCATCCAACTCGCGTTGAATCGGTCCGATCTGAAGGAACCTCTCGAGCGTTGGCTGCGTCAACGCCTAGAGACGGATCGATGACGCAGGACCTGATCAGCGTCGAAGAGGCGCGAGGTCGCGTGCTGAAGCTCGTTCCGATCATGGAACAGATCGACGTACCGATAGCCGACGCGCGCGAGTCGGTGGTTGCGATGGATCTCAGAGCTCCCCACGACCTCCCGCGATTCGACAATTCGGCGATGGACGGCTACGCGCTTCGAAGCGAGGACGGGCTGCGAGCGCCCATCGAGCTCGACGTGATCGGCGAGGTGCGCGCGGGAGATCCAGGCGACATCAAGATCGAGGTTGGCACGGCGGCTCGAATCATGACCGGGGCGCCGATCCCACCCGGAGCAGACTCCGTCTGCCCGATCGAACAAGCAGCCGAACGAGACGGACGAGTGACGATCGAGGCTCAGACCCCGCCCGGCAGCAGTGTCAGAGCCGCCGGTGAGGACGTTCATGCAGGAGACGTTCTCGTGACAACCGGCACCGAGATCGGGTCTCCCGAGATCGCGCTGCTCGCGTCGATGGGCATCTCACCCGTGCCCGTGCACAAAACCCCACGCGTGGCGATCGTCGTCACCGGCGATGAGCTGGTCGAGCCCGAAGCAGAGCTTCGGCCCGGCGCGATCCACGATTCCAACACTCCCGCGCTACGCGCGCTGGTCGAGGAATCCGGTGCGATCCCGGTGGTCATCGGTCGCGCGGCGGATGTCGAGTCGGACGTGATCGAGGCGCTCGAGAAAGCATCGGAGGTTGCCGACCTCGTTGTGTCGTCCGGCGGGGTTTCGGTGGGGAAGCACGACCATGTGAAGGCGGCCGTCGAGCAACTCGGGGCGATCGACGCGTGGCGTGTTGCGATGCGTCCCGGCAAACCGGTCGTCGTTGGACGCGTGCGCGAGATCCCTTTCCTGGGCCTACCCGGCAATCCCGTGTCGGTTCACGTTTCGTTCGAGCAGTTCGCAAGACCCGCGATCCGCAAGATGCGGGGGTGTGCGTCGCTGCTACGACCGACGATCACGGCCCGGTTGACCACCGATCTAGACAAGGTTGTGGGAAGACTGGAATTCGTTCGCGTCCAACTGGCGCAAAGCGACGATGGTTGGACGGCGACGCCGACCGGCGCGCAGGGCTCTCACATCCAATCGAGCCTGATCGGTGCTCACGGTGTGGCACGGGTCGCCGCGGACGAGTCGCATCTCGATGCGGGCGCGACTGTCGTGGTGGAAGTGTGGCGTCTGCCCGAGGTTGCCGATGTCTAATAAGAATCCCGATTCGACACTCAGCGGAGCTGTACCGCATCCGGAAACAACTGCCCGGATGGTCGACGTCACCGGCAAATCGATAACCGATCGCAGCGCCACAGCATCGGGCCGCGTGGTGATGACGCGACCGACTCGGGATCTCATCATGACCGGCGACGCGCCCAAGGGAGATGTCCTGGGAACGGCGCGGGTGGCGGCGATCATGGCTGCAAAGAAGACCTCGGAGCTGATCCCACTCTGTCACCCGATCGCGATCGGCGCGATCGATGTCGAGCTGAGCTCTATCGATGAAGGCATCCACATATCGGCAACCGTTCGCACGAGCGATCGAACGGGTGTCGAGATGGAAGCTCTGACCGCGGTGACCGTGGGCGCGCTGACGATCTACGACATGATCAAGGGCGTCGAGCGGAGCGCGCACATCGAAGCGATCCAGTTGGATGCCAAGAGCGGCGGTAAGAGCGGCTCGTGGAGCTCCGACGCCGCCGGCTGAATCAGGCTCTTAGGGTCCCTTAACTAGAGATGTCCGAAGGCGCGGTGGGATTCTCAGCTTCCTTCGGGCGCTTTAGGTAGCCGACCGTTCCGGTCGCTTGGCTCTCGACAACCTGAACGAGCTCCCATCCCTCTTCACCCCATTGGTTGAGGATCTCCTGGAGGGCGTGCGAGATCAAAGGGACCGTCGCGTACTCCCATTTCTGCACTTGGAATTGCCTTTCTAGTGGACCAGTGCCGTAACCTAACCTGCTCCCACACCATGCAGGTTTCGATAACCGTTGCCGGATCGAGCACCGTCGTCGCGCGCGAAGCCCTCGTTGCACGCACACCTTGGCAGCGGATGCGCGGGTTGTTGGGCCGACCAAGGCTCGTTGAAGGACAAGCTCTGATCCTTTCCCGAGCGCGCCGCGTGCACACTATTGGGATGCGTTATCCGATAGACGTTGTGTTCTGTGATGACCGGTGGACGGTTGTCGCGATCGCGCGCGACCTCCGTCCTGGACGGATCTCGCTTTTTGTAAGACAAGCCCGTTGGGCGATCGAGCTTCCCTCGGGGGCAGCGCGCTTCGAAGAAGGAGATGGACTCGAAGTGAGCGGCCTCTAGATCTCTTCTGCCGGTTCGAGAGCGGTTTCTGGATGCGCGAGCGATCGGTAAGCCTTTTCGTAATAGATGAGTGGCGTGCCCGACCGTGTCTCGCAGCGATTGACGGCACCGATCACGATGTCGTGGTCGCCTGCGTCGATGATGTCCGAAACATCGCACTCGAGCCACGCGATGGCTCCGTCGAGCAGCGGTATCCCCTCCGCGCTCAGTTTGTACGTGAGCTCGTCGAACGGTTTGTTGCCGGATCTGGCGAAAGCTCGAGACAGGGTCTCTTGGTCGGCCCCCAGGATGTTGACCGCGAACACCCGCTGGGTCGCGACCAGTTCGCGAGTGTGAGAAGTCTTATCCAAGACAACGAGGATCAACGGTGGCTCCAACGACACCGACGCGAACGACGAAGCAGTCATTCCATGAAGGGACTCCTCGGTGGCGACCGTCACGATGGTGACGCCGGAAGCGAACCTGCTGAGGGCCGCTCTGAAGTCCTCGGGAGTCACCACTATTAGTGAAAGTCTGCTAGCCGGGGATCTCGTCCAGGCCCGTGTCGAACGTTTCGAAGGGCAAGAAGAGCCAGAAGCCCGGTGCGTCTCCGATCCGTTCGGTGATGAACCGAAGTGACTCGACGCGGGGGCCGGACGCCGTTCCTTCGGCACGCAGTGCGCCGCGCCGTGTCAGTTCGTCGACGAGGTCTTGGGTCGGGTGCCCGTCGATCTCCATCCCGGCAAGTCTAACGGCGCGTTTGTTGCCGAGGCGGCCTGCGCGGATAGGTAGCGCGTGCTGCACTGAACACGGCGATCGATGCGCTTGCAAGAAAGCCGATCGAACAAAAGATCAGCAGCGCGATGACAGCGCGCTCACTGGTCCCCGGCCACCGAACAGTGATGAGCGCGATCATCGAGACGATCCCAAGCAGGGCACACAGCGCCATGCCCGAGATGGATAGCGCGTGCAGCCGGCTCTGGGGAGCCGATGGTGCCGGAGGTGGGGGAGGCTCGGTGCCTATGGGAAGTACCGATCTGTCCGGTGTCCCGGCGGGCTCTTGCGGCATGTTCACGCGCTAAGTCCTTGTAACCACTCGATCAGGGTTCGGGTTGCGAATCCGGTTCCGCCGCGCGAGATCTCTTCGCGATCCGAATCGGCACGTGCTGCCCCAGCGATATCGAGGTGCGCCCAGGGGATCCCATCGCCAACGAATGTCTTGAGAAACATCCCAGCGATGATCGCCCCGCCCCAGCGAGAACCGGAGTTCTTGTGGTCGGCAACCTCGGAATCGAGCTCGGATAAGTAGTCCTCGTAGAGAGGCATGTGCCAGAAGCGCTCGCCGGCGCGGTGTCCCGCGTCGACGATCTCTTTCGCAAGTCGATCTTCGGTCGCGAAGACCCCGGCTGCTTTCTTGCCGAGCGCCACCTGGATCGAGCCGGTCAAAGTAGCAACGTCGACGATCGCATCGGGTTTGGATTCGCTTGCGAGAGCCAGCGCGTCGGCAAGGATGAGCCGTCCCTCCGCGTCGGTGTTGACCACCTCGGTGGTCTGGCCCCCGTAGTGCTTGATGACGTCACCGGGCTTTATCGCGCGGCCCCCGGGCATGTTCTCCGTCGCAGGCGTCAGGCCAACGACGTCTACATCGAGATCGAGCTGCGCAGCCCCAACGACCGCAGCGATGACGGCGGCAGCGCCCGACATATCCGTCTTCATCGGTTCCATGTTCTTGGGATCTTTCAAAGAGAGACCACCCGAATCAAAGGTCACACCCTTGCCGATGAGGATGACCTTGCTCCGAGCTTGCTCGCGCTTGTGATGGAGCCGGATCAACCGTGGTGGCTCTGCCGAGCCGCGCGCAACTCCAAGGATCCCGCCGAACCCTCGGTCTGCAAGCTCCGTCTCGTCGAGAACACTGAACTCCACACCGTTTGCAGTTGCGAGGGCCTTGGCTTTGTCGGCAAGGATCCGAGGAGAGAGATCGCTCGGAGGCTCGTTGATCAGGTCGCGCGCGAACGCGGTTGCTCGCGCACGGATCGACGAGTCGTCGGC
>JBHELU010000272.1:0-5486 GCA_046262955.1 Actinomycetota bacterium
AAGGCATTCATCCCTCACGCGGCGTCGCTGCGTCAGGCTTTCGCCCATTGCGCAAGATTCCCCACTGCTGCCTCCCGTAGGAGTCTGGGCCGTGTCTCAGTCCCAGTGTGGCTGGTCGCGCTCTCACGCCAGCTATGCGTCACTGCCTTGGTAGGCCGTTACCCCACCAACAAGCTGATACACCGCGGGCCGATCCCGGACCGAAATTCTTTGCCTGCTGCGTCATGCGACGCTGCAGGGTTATTCGGCATTAGCAGCGGTTTCCCACTGTTGTTCCGAAGTCCAGGGCACGTTACCCACGTGTTACTCACCCGTTCGCCGCTGTCCCCTACCGAGGGTTACCCCTCAGTAGGTTCTCGCTCGACTTGCATGTGTTAAGCACGCCGCCAGCGTTCGTCCTGAGCCAGGATCAAACTCTCCGTAGAGAAATAGGTTCACTCACACCGAAGCATTAGCGAACCTAAGTTTGAAGCTCGGAAAAACGTTTTTGATCGTGAAATCAAAAGGCGTCTTGCCGGATCTATTCATATTGAGTATCGCCACAGATCACTCTGTGACGAGGGTCCACTGGTCTCCGATCAAAACCACAAGCAGGGCTTTGATCGGCAGGCACACTGTTCAGTTCTCAAGGAGCGAGCAACTGCTCTGCGGGCAAACAAAAACGCCGGGTCCGAGACACCGGCGAGTGGTCCAGCAACCTGGGTCTTACTGGCTCAGGCGCCTATAGAACTCTCCTGTGGTCTCGGAGCTCGTCGACCCGAAGGTTTCCGAGCATGCCAACGTTCCGCCCGTAGGGCCCGCCTACGATAGCAGCCCGTAGGCGTAGCTTGCAACCATGGGATTTCGCGAGCGATTCCCTAGATCCTCGAGCTCTTCGGGCTAATCGACGATCCGGACAAAGCGGCGCCGGCCCACCTGGACGACCGAGCCCCTAACCGAGTCGACCGGGATCCTCTCCTCGGACACCGGGTCTCCGTCTACACGAACCCCGCCTTGCGCGAGTAAACGCCGAGCCTCTCCCCGCGACGACGTCAGATCGAGCTCCGCGAGCAGGGCGGGCAGGTACACCTCGGTGTCTTCGAGCGCCGCCGCGGGTACCTGAGCTTCGGGGATCTCTTCAGGGATCTCGTGTTGCTTGAACTGACGATCGAATGAGCCCTCGGCTTCGGTCGCGGCAGTGTCGCCGTGATACTGCGAGACGACAGCGCGCGCCATCGCGCGCTTCGCTTGATTCGCCTGCGGCCCTCCCGACGACGCATCGTTCGTTAGCCGTTCGACTTCTTCCGAAGGCAGCTCGGTGGCGAGGTCTGCGTAGCGTCCAACCATGATGTCGGGGAGGCTCATCAACTTTCCGAACATCTCGGCCGGCTCTTCACGGATACCGACGTAGTTACCTAGAGACTGCGACATCTTCTGCACGCCGTCGAGCCCTTCGAGTAGCGGAGTCGTCAGGGCGATCTGAGGTCGCTGGTCATAAGCGCGCTGGATGTCGCGGCCAACCAGCAGATTGAACAGCTGATCGCTTCCGCCCAGTTCGACGTCGGCTTCGACTGCAACCGAGTCGTACGCCTGCGCCAGCGGATAGAGGAACTCGATGATCGAGATCGGTCGTTGATCTCGGTATCGCTTCTGGAAGTCGTCTCGCTCGAGCATCTGCGCGACCGTGTAACGCGACGTCAACCTCAGGATGTCGGCCAGGTCCATCGGTTCGAGCCATTCGGAGTTGTACCGAACCTCGAGATTGTCACGAGACAAGACATCCATCAGCTGTTCGACGCACGCCTCCGCGTTTACTCGCACCTCGTCCTTCGTCAGCTGAGGTCGCGTCTCGGACTTGCCCGATGGGTCCCCGATCCGCGCGGTGAAGTCCCCCACGATCAGAACGGCGGTGTGCCCCGCGTCCTGGAAATCACGGAGCTTCCGAAGGACCACGGCCCACCCCAAGGTCACGTCGCGAGCGGTGGGGTCGAGGCCCAGCTTCACCCGAAGGGGCTTTCCCTCAGCGATGCGGTCCTTCAGCTCTTCTTCGGAAACGACGTGCTGAGCACGGCGAGTGAGCCGGGAGATGTCATCGGGACGGGGGCCGCTCATAGCGTCCAGGATGCTAGAGCACACCCAACGCTCCACCTCGGAACCCACGGCGCTGGCTAGACTGGGTAGCTCTATATGGGCCGCGTTTCGATAACCCGAACCCTCGCTGCGACACTCGCCTGTGCGGTGCTCGCCACCTCGTGCGCGGAGCTCGAGCACCTTCCCCTGCTAACTAAGAAGGACCGGCGGTTCAAGCCCCCGCAGTCGTCCCGGATCTTCGCCGACGACGGATCGCTGATCACCACCCTTCACGGGGCTGAGAACCGCACGATCGTCCACCATCTGCGCACGATCCCCAAGCACGTCCAGAACTCGGTGATCGCGATCGAAGACCAGCGCTTCTACGAGCACTCAGGCGTCGACCTGCATTCGATCATCCGAGCGATATTCGCCAACGTCTCGAGTGGATCGATCGCACAGGGTGGCTCGACGATCACCCAACAGCTGGTCAAGAACACGATCATCGCCCCGCACGCGATCGCCGAGCGCACGCTCCAACGGAAGCTGGAAGAAGCCGCGCTTGCCCGGCAGCTCGAGAAGAAACTCAGTAAGCACGAGATCCTGTTGCGCTACCTGAACACCGTCTATTTCGGCGAGGGCGCGTACGGGATCCAGGCCGCGTCGCACGTGTACTTCGGCAAGTCCGTGCGGAACTTGTCGCTGGCTGAAGGAGCAACGCTGGCCGGACTTATCCAGGCCCCCGAGGATTACGACCCTTACAAACATCCGGCTGCAGCGAAGGTCCGGCGAAACATCGTGCTCGGCAAGATGGAGCAACTCGGGTGGGCCGATCCCGTCGATGTCGCTCGCGCCCAGAAAGCGAAGCTGCATCTGCAGCAGACGAAGGGATCCGACCGCTACCCCGCCGCGTACTTCGTCGATTACGTCCAGAGGCTCATCACCTACGACCACCGATTCAACGCCCTGGGTGACGACGTCGCCGCGCGACAGAAGAAACTCTTCTCGGGTGGGCTCAAGATCTTCACGACGGTCAACCTGGACGACCAAGCGGCAGCCGAATCCGCGGTGCAGCGGATCCTTCCTTACAAGACTGATCCCCACGCCGCGCTCGTTTCGATCGATCCCAATACCGGTTATGTCAAAGCGATGGTCGGGGGCCGCGACTGGTTCGCGACCGCCAAGCAGGATCCGTACTCCAAGCTGAACCTCGCCACACTCGCGGAGCCGGATCTGGGCCGCATCGCCGATCCGAACAAGAAGAACCACTATCTCTATCAGGCCCCCGGAAGCGGCCGGCAAGCAGGGTCATCTTTCAAGCCGTTCGCGCTGGCGGCTGCGATCAAGCAGGGGATCCCACTGTCGGAGCGGTTCAAAGCTGCGTCCTGCATGGACTTCCCCGGAGCGAACGCCGGAGGTAACTGGCACGTCTGCAACTACGAAGGCGAGTCCTTCGCGTCGGGGATGCTGTCCTTGCTGGAAGCCACGGTCCACTCGGTCAACGTCGTTTATGCGCAGCTCATCCTGAAGGTGGGGGCTCAAGCCGTCGTCGACATCGCCCGGCAGATGGGCATCAAGACCACTCTGCTAGCGGTTCCGTCGGCCGTTCTCGGGGCCAACCCAGTGAACGCTTTGGACATGGCATCCGCGTACGGCACTTTGGCCGCGAGCGGCAGGCACCACGAGCCGGTCGCCATCACCAAGATCGAGGACTCCAATGGAAAGGTCATCTACAGAGACAGCTCGACGTCGACGCAAGCGATAGACCCCGCGGTCGCCTACATCACCACGACGGCGCTCGAGCAAGTGGTGCAACGCGGCACGGGAACGGCCGCCAACGTTATCGGTAGACCGGTTGCCGGCAAGACCGGGACCGCGCAGGAATACCGCGACGCATGGTTCATCGGCTACACGCCCGATCTCGTCACGTCCGTTTGGATCGGTTATCCGCAAGGTGAGATCGAGATGAAACCCAGCTGCGCGGGCTCGATCAGCCCATGCATACCGACGCGCACCATCACGTCCGGTGGCATGGTCGGAGGCTCGTTCCCGGCGGAGATCTGGGCCGCGTACATGATCCCTGCCCTCTCCGGCATTCCTGCGAGCAACTTCACGCAGCCTGCCGTCGGCCTGGTAACCGTCACGATCGATATCCGCACTGGTTGCTTGGCCGGAAAGTTCACGCCGCCTGAGGACCGCGCTTCGGGAACCTTCGAACACGGCACCGAGCCAACGAAGACTTGTCGCGTGCCGGGCGATCGCAAGACCGTGCCCGACGTGTCCGGCTTCCCGAAGAACGACGCCGAGCAGATACTCACCAATGCCGGCTTCACCGTCCAGGAGAACGAAGCACCTTCGAGCACCTATCCGCCGGGACGCGTGATCGCTCAATCCCCGGACGGTGGAACAAAGGCGCCCGCTGGGTCGACTGTGACGATCACGATCTCCTCCAAGCAGCAGGCAACGAGCACGGTTACCGTCCCGGACGTGTTGGGGATGACGCGGTCCGATGCCGAGAGTCGCCTTACCGGCGAAGGCTTCACGGTGCGCGAAGTGACTCAGAAAGAGTCGAGCCCCGGCCAGGCGAAGAAGAATCGGGGCAAGGTCTGGAAGCAGTCTCCCCCCGGCGGCTCGCACGCCAAGCAGGGAGCCACGATCACTATCTGGATCAACCCCAACTAGGCGCTTCTCGCTCGACGAGAGGTGTACGGGTTGTCTGCCACAACGAACCGCCACGGCAGATCGTCTCCCCGTCCGGTCGATAGCCCGATCCGTTTGGTCTGAATCACCGGCCCTTCTCGCATCGCCCTTGTAGACGGATCTTCGGCGCACCAGATCGTGCACGGCGCAAGCAAACGCGCTCCGTTCTGCTTCTTGTCTATGCCCATCGCTTGCGTAAGCCGGGCCGGCCCCGCTGCCAGCAACCGATCGTCGGTGACCCCGCCGCGCAGCGAGCGCATCATCTCGATCCCCTCGACCGGCTCTCCCGCTCTCAAGAGCACCGCTTCGCACACGCCCTCCCGAGCGCACACGATGTTGGCGCACCAGTGCATCCCATATGTGAAGTACACGTATAGAAAGCCGGGAGGGCCATGCATCACTTCCGTGCGCGCGGTGGGTCCCCGGTATCCGTGCGACCCGGGATCGATCTGCCCGCGGTAAGCCTCAGTTTCAACGATACGCACCGAGAGTCGCTGCCGACCAAGGTCGTGAACAAGCAAGCAACCGATCAAGTCGCGAGCCACGGCGAGCGCATCGCGCGAATAGAACGCTTTGGAAAGTCTCGGCATCCTACGCCAGCAGGAAGTGCAGCAGTGCTTTCTGGGTGTGAAGCCGGTTCTCGGCCTGGTCCCATACGACCGACCGCGAACCATCGATCACATCCGCCGCGATCTCCTCACCACGATGAGCGGGCAAGCAGTGCATGACTATGCAAT
>JBHELU010000273.1:0-4368 GCA_046262955.1 Actinomycetota bacterium
GCATCGCCCTTATCGCGGATGCAGGCGACAGAAACTTTCTTTGCCCACGTAATGAGCTTCTTTTCAGTCTCGGGAGTCGCGAAGCGACACAGCTCTACAACTTTGTCGAGGGAGAGCTTTCCGTTCTCTAGAGCATCGGCCGTGCGGGGGAGTGACTCGAGGACGCGAGCGGCGTGGATCCACCTGCGGGCCTTGTAATGAGTGATGTCGTATCGGCCTGACAGCCATTGAGCGAGGTCTCGAGCGCCACTGTCCATCCACAAGGCGCGCCGATCCGCTTCCAACACGTAAGAGAGCAAGCGGCGCTGGCGAGCCCCTATAGAGATATGTAGGCCGTCTAAGGCGTCGACAACTTCATCGTCTGTTCGAACTTCTTTCCGCTGCAACCCACCCTCGAATCTCCCCTCCTCAAGGTCGATCCGACACCAATAGTATAGCGAACATACGTTCGATTAGCAAGCACCCACCAGGGCTTTCTCAGAAAGTTAGAAACCAGCGCGGCGCTTCAGAGACTCGGGGTCCTTGATCACGATGATCCGGCCTCGAGCTTCGATGTAGCCGCGGCTCACCAAGTGACCGAGTATCTGGTTCACGCTCTGTCTCGACCCACCGACCATGTTCGCGATGTCGGTTTGCGTCAGCCGCAGGTCGAGTGCGCTCGGGCGGCCCAGGCCCTCGTAGCTGCGCATCAGCAATTTCGCAACGCGGCCGGGCAGGTCGAGCAGCGCGAGATCTGACGCCTGATCGGTCAGTCTTCTGAGGATCGTCACGAGGTTGCGCGTGAGTGCGTCGCTCAGCTCCGGATGTACGCGTACGAGATCTTGCCATGCGATCTTATTGATGATCAGAACTTTCGCCTGTTCGGCGACCTCTACAGACGCGGAACGCGGCCCTTTGTCGACAAGAGCAAGCTCACCGAAAGTAGCCGGCGCGCGGAGGGTGGTGATCAGCATTTCGTCGCCCGACGCGGCTGAGATCGTGATCTTCACCCGCCCTTGCACTAGAACGTAGAGGGAGTCGTCGTCGTCTCCGCGACTGAAAATGATCTGGCCGCGCGGATAATTGCGCTCGATCGTCCGCTCTGCAAGATCGGTGAGCGCATCCTCACCGAGGCCTGCGAACAGCCTCGCACGACCGAGACTCGCGATCGTTGCACTGGTCACGACGCCCCATCCTTCGTCGCACGCAACGAGAACACCAACGGCAGCTCACCCGCATCGTCCGGCATCCGCCACAGACCATCCGGACCTTCGACCAGATATGCGACATGCGGCGATTCCGAAAACGGGAACTCGTGGAGGAACTCAACTCTCAGGCCCGCATTGGCTACCGCGCTCACAACTTCCCCCAACGTGTACGGCCAGCCGTAAACGGTGAACCGGCCCGATTCATCCTGCCCTTTGTATGCGATCGCGTCGGCCGGCCGGAAGTATGGGTTGCGCAACGTGGCATCGAAGCGCGGAGTGCCTTCGTCGAACACAAGAGCGAACGGGTGATACTCCGCGATGTAGAAGGTGCCGCCGTCGACAAGAGAGTCGGCGATGATTCGGCCCCATCGCTGGAGATCCGAGAGCCAGGCAAGGACTCCGAACGATGTGTAAACGATGTCGAACTTGTCGTTAAGGGCGTCATCTAATTGCAGGACGTCAGAGGCGACAAAGCGAGCGTCGGACAAGCCGAAATCTGCAGCGAGCTTGGATGCCAGCTCGATCGCCTGGGCGGAAAAGTCCACCCCGGTCACCATCGCGCCGTGACGAGCCCACGCCAAAGTGTCGAGCCCGAAGTGGCACTGCAGATGGAGCAACGACTTGCCTTTTACGTCCCCGAGCTCTTCGAGCTCGAACGCCTGCAGTATCTCTTCGCCCGCGGCGAACCGCTCGATCTTCTGGAAGCCGGGGGTGGCGCCGCGCTTCGTCCATGCGTCCCATACCGCTCGGTTGGTCTCGATGAGACGGCCGGGGTCCTTACTCATGTGGCTTGCTTGGTTGCTTTGAGGGAGAACCACAGCGGCAATTCACCTTCGTCCGGTGGGAAACGCCATTTCCCGTCTTTCGTTTGCTCGAGGAACGGCCGGTCCCACTCACCTTCTGGGTCTTCACGAAGGAAGTCGATGTGGAGCCCGGCCCCCGCCAATGCCGTGACGATCTCCCCGATGCCGTGGCTCCATCCGAACTCCAACAGGTTCTTCACGTGCGCATCCGGTTGCGCGTACGTCCCGGGGACCACAAGAGCGTCCGGTTGCTCCTTGAAGAAATACGGGAATCGCACTTTCAAGTCGGGAGTGTGGTCGAAGATCTGAGCGAACGGGTGCGCCTCGGTGACATAGAAGAATCCACCCGGGTTCAGGAAGTGGGCGATCACTTCGGCCCATCGCTCGAGATCCGGGATCCAGTTGATCACCCCGCGCGACGTGTACACGATGTCGAAGGTGCCATCGAGCTTGTCTGGCAGTGAGTCGATATCGCCAACGACGAACGTCGCATCGATCCCGACCTCTCCAGCTATTTCTCTGGCCTTGTCGATCGCTTTGGGCGAGAAGTCCGCGCCGGTCACACGAGCCCCCAACCGCGCCCACGACAGAGTGTCGATGCCCAAGTGGCACATGAGATGAAGAAGTGACTTGCCGTTCACGTCACCCACATCCTCGATCTCGTAATCGCGTACGCGGATCGCCCCCGCGCGGAACCCTTCGAGGTTGTAGTGATCGGACGCCGCGTGTACGTCGACGAGCTCGTCCCAACGCGCCTGGTTGACGCGCAGGAACTTCTCCCTCAGGGCCTCAGGAGGATCGGTGGCCGGCATTGTCCGCAACCGCAGCGAGGATGGTCTTGATCTGGAAGGGCGTCAGGCCCGGATGCTTGCTGAGGATGCGCGCTATCAAGCCTGCGATGTGCGGAGCCGCGAAGCTGTTGCCCGTCATCGGCATGAATCGGCCTTCCGTCCACGCAACGCGCACACGGATCCCCGGCGCTCCGAACTCGACGGGCGGCAACGGGTTGTATTCGAGCCCGAACGGATCTTGCCGTTCGTGAGCCGCGACCGAGAACACGGACGAGTATTCGGAGGGATAGCTGCGCGCTTTCACGTTGTTGATGGCGGATACGAGCATGACGTTGTGGAAGTAAGCGGCATCGGCGAGCTCATGGAACGTGTCGAAGAAGTCGCGCTTCGAGGTGCTCAGGCTCATGTTTGCAACGTTGATCCCGTTGTCGATCGCCCACTGCAGCCCTTCGGCGAACACGACAGACTTACCGGTGAGCCGCTCACCAAGGACTCGGATGCTGTACAGCTCGCATTCGGGTGCGACCTCCCGGATGATGCCGGCACATGCCGTCCCATGACCAAACAAGTCTTCGTGCGGCCCTTCGATGACATGAGCCTCTTCCGTCTCTTCGTCGTACTCGATCACCGCGCCGCCCTCGACATGCCCGACCGCTGGATGACTGGCATCGATGCCCGAGTCGATAACGGCGACCTTCACACCCGCTCCCGTTGCGCCGCCCCACGCCCACTCGCGCGTGATCGGCGTGTCGAGTGGAAAAAGTGGGGCCGGCTTGAGTACGTTGGGTTCGAACTGCTCGGACCACGCCGGTTTGGTAACCACCGCTTACCTACGTCTCGAACGCCGCGATAGGTAGCCGGCGAACTCTCGCAGGATGCGTACGGCGGCGTCTTGCTCGATTTCGCCGGCCTGTGAGATCTCGTGAAAATGCGCGGCGAGCTCTGCCACTTGCCGGTCGGCGCCGCGTGACTCGTCGGCGACCTCGTTCAGGGCACGCGTGACGTCGTCGGCGTCTGATGCCCGCGCGACTGCTTCGAACAGGGAGCGACCAAGATCTGTGAACGCTTTCGAGTTCTCGATCGCGAGGGCCGCTTGCCGGGCGAATATGCCCAACAGCTCCATGTCCTTGCCGGTTCCCGCCGGGTGCCCTTGACGGTCGTAGACCGAGATCACCCCGATCATCCGGCGTTCCGTTTCCAGCGGCATCGCAAGGACGGTGGTCGGGACGTAGCCGGTTCTCTCAGCGACGTCGCGCGCGAAATGCGCATCCTCGGCAGTGTCCTCGATCGCCATTGGCTGTCCAGACGTGACGACCCAGCCCGCGATCCCTTGGCTCGAGGGGATCCGCATCCCTTCGACCTCGTCGGCGCCGGCCCCTGTCGCGACGTGATACACGAGCTCGCGGTCGTCGTCGGTAAGAAGCGCGACCGAGCAGGCGGCCGCTTGGAAGAGCTCCTTAGCGGCCTCAGTCACCGAGCGCAGCAGCTCGATATGCCCGATCGGCACGAGCGCGGGGCCAAGATCGCTTGCGAGTTGTGAGATTCGCGTCAGAAGGGCCCGGTCGTGATCGTTCATGCGCCGACTCC
>JBHELU010000274.1:0-5399 GCA_046262955.1 Actinomycetota bacterium
GGGGCTTGCGATCCCTCTCGTCCGCGACCTTCAGCGTGATCCGGTACTCCTGCGGATATTGGGGCACTCCCCACTCCGACTGGAGGTCTCCGATCACCTGCTCCAATGTCTGACCATCGGGCGGAGCGGTCAGCGTTGCCGGCCGTTCTGTAACGGCAGCGCGTACCAGGTCCTCGGAGGAAGCCGGTGATGTCTGGATCTCTGCTGCGCGCTCTCGACCCCGGCGGCCTCTTCGACGGCGCGATCCAGAAGTTTGGTGCGGCGTTACTTGATCGGCAGTCTTCTCTTGCTGCTGTGATTGAGGCGTTTGCTTGTGCGCCGAGCCGGAGCGACGGCGCCCACCGCGTCCCCTACGTCGCCTCCGCGGCTGCTCGCTCATCGGTCCCCTCCCACGGGTCTCGGAATTCGATCACCGGAGCGTCCGACCACAACCGCTCTAGGTTGTAGTAGTCGCGATCTTCTTTTTGGAAAACGTGAACTACGAAATCCACGTAGTCGAGAAGAACCCACACGCCATCGCGCTCGCCTTCCCTGCGGAAAGGCTTGATCCCATGCTCCGCTTGCAGCGCCTTCTCGACTTCTTCTGCGATCGTTCGGACCTGCCGGTCGCTGTTACCGCTGCAGATCAGGAAGTAGTCGGTGATGACCAGTTGATTGGAGACATCGAGGATCACGATCCGCTCGGCCTTCTTAGAGGAGGCCGCCGTGGCGGCAGCGAGAACCAGCTCCTTGCCCTCGTCCTTCGTGGTCCGTTTCAGCGCGTTCGCAGGAAGTCCTTTCCGACAACGATCGTGAGGTCCACGATACCTTGCGGTTGCGCCGAAACCTGCACCTCTCCCACCCCTAAGAGTTCCTTGGCCCGCTGTGCTTGAGCGAGACCACCGGGCGTGTCGCTGTAGGTAACGATCCGGGTCTTTTCGTAGTCCAGGCGGGGGGCATTACCGCCCAAGATCACTCGGAAACCGTGGCCCACCAGGCGCTTGGCGACCTCTTCGCCGATGCCGGGAACACCGTTGCCGTTGAGGACTTGAACCCTCACCTCGTTCTGGGCAGGGGGCAGCGCGGCGAACGTGTCGTGGACGAACGAGGCGACCTCGCCCGGATCGGCCTCATAGAGAGCTTCACCACCTGCGCTGACCGGCTTAACGGGTAGGACCGCGATCGTTCGCTGCTCCAAGGACAGCGAGGCGAGGTCTTTGAACAACGAAGCTTCTTCAGAAGCGGTGGAGTCTGTTACGAGCGCGGTCGACGCGTCGCGCACATCTGTCTCGAGTGCACCGGGGTCGTCCGCGAAGCGATCGAACAAGGCAGTCCAGAACGCGATCTGACGGCTTCCAAGTTCGATGTCGTCTCCGCCGGTGCCCGCTACGTAGAGAAATTTGACGAGGAACTCTGGTGCCAGCGACTGTCGACCCGCCGCGACGATCACTCGTTGTTCCTTATGGCCCACCGGCACTGTGATGTCGTTTGGCACGTCGACCGTCAGTGGCCCTATGTGATCGAACAGAACCTGCGCCGATTGATCGCTCAACTCGATGTAGTGATCGATTGGCACGCCCAGCAAGTTCTGCGCGCTGAGCAACAGCAGTGGCATCCCCCCGGAGGCAAGTGAGTCACCGAGACCGAGAAGCCCGCGGCCGGGGACTTGCGCTGCCGTGTGCGGCGGGATGTAGACGACGGCACCTTTATCTCCGGTGCGATCGATGTACAAGAGCGCGAGCCACAGCGCGCCGGCGTTGGGATCTTTCTCCGAGGTACCGACAACAAGCGTCGTCGTCACGGTCGAGGGCGGATCCGCCGAACCTCGAGGGTGTGTCGACCCCGATCCGGTCGCATCGTCTGAGCCGGAGAACAGAACGACCGCTGCTACCGCGCCCCCGCCGACCAGCAGAGCCAGTAGCAGAGCCAGAGTCGTGCGCACGATCGAGCGCTTCCGGCGCCGTCGCCGTTGTTCCAGCGCGGCCCTCCGGGGGCCGAAAGGTCGATTATCCGAGCCCGCCCGGTCCAGTTCAGCCTCGGGCTCGGGTTCCGGTTCAGCCTCCCGCTCCGGTTCGGAGTCTGGTTCTGGGTCTTGTTCGGGGTTTCCCAACTCTTGTTGGGGGTCGTGCCATTCCTCGATGCCGTCCCAGAAGTCGCCCTCGCCGTCGCGGCGCTTCTTGCGGCGGGACTTACGCCTGGGCATCTTTGACCTCTTCCTGCGTCGAGTACAGCCCGTTGGCTCGGATGTACGACTCGACCGCGGGAGGAACGAGGTAGGAGATTGGCCGTCCTTCACGCACGCGCGCACGTATGTCTGTCGAGGAGACGTCGATCAGCGGCATAGGTACGAATGTCGCGTCGGCTCCCTCCACGGCACTAGCGGGATCTCCCGGTCTGGTTACGACTACGACATTCGTCTTTCCGGTGAACTCGTCGAGCTTCATCCAGGTCGACAGTCCCGCTGCCGCGTCGCTTCCCAGGATGAAAAAGAGCTCGGCCCCCTCGCCGTAGAAGTCGCTCAACCTCGCGACCGTGTCGGCAGAGTAGGTGGGGCCCCGGCGGTCTATCTCGATCCTCGATACCGAGAATCGCTCGTGGTCCGCAACGGCAAGCGTCGTCATCATCAGGCGATCTTCGGCGGAGGAGTAGAGAGATTTCTGCCACGGGCTCCCAGCCGGTACGAACAACACCTCGCTGAGGTCCAAAGCCCTCGCGACCTCGGACGCGGCGATCAGATGCCCGATGTGGATGGGGTCGAACGTGCCTCCCATGATCCCGAGGCGTGCGGAGTTTTGGATTTTCACCTAGATAGCTAACCCGAAAAACGCCCCTAGGTGACGGAGGTCAAGGTCAGTCACTTACGGATCTGGCCCTGCCCCCATGCGACGTACTTGGTGCTTGTCAGCTCTCGCAGGCCCATCGGACCCCTGGCATGCAGTTTTTGGGTGGAGATCCCGATCTCTGCGCCGTACCCGAATTCGCTGCCGTCCGAAAAGCGCGTCGAAGCGTTGACGAATATCGATCCAGAATCCACCTCTCGGGTGAAGCGGCGAGCCGCGGTCACGTCCTGAGTCACGATCGCTTCGGCGTTCGACGTTCCCCATCTATTGATATGAGCGATCGCGTCGTCGAGCGAATCCACGACGCGCACGGCGATGATGAGGTCGAGGTATTCCGTCGCCCAGTCCTCGTCAGTCGCTTCGCTTGCTCGCGGCCACAACCTTCGAACGCGTTCGTCTCCCCTAACGTCTACCCCCGCGGAGTCGAGTGCGTCGAGCGTCTGCGGCAACCACTTGTCCGTTATCTCTTCATGGACGAGCAAAGTCTCGGCCGCGTTGCACACGCTCGGTCGTTGAGTCTTCGCGTTGATCACGATGTCCGATGCCATCTGGGGGTCCGCCGAAGCATCCACATAGACGTGGCAGTTGCCGTCTCCGTCGATGATCACAGGAACGGTCGCGTTCTCTTCTATCGACTGGAGCAGAGCGCGGCCCCCGCGCGGCACCAATAGGTCCACGTAATCCTTCGCCTGCATCAGAGCTACGGCAGCTTCGCGATCGGTATCTTCGACCAGCTGGACGGCGCCTTCGGGCAATCCCTCTCCGGCACCCGCTTTAGTCAAGACGGATGCGATCGCCTTGTTCGAATCGAGCGCGATGCGAGAGCCGCGCAACACGCACGCGTTCCCCGATTTGAGGCACAGCCCGGCGACGTCCGCTGTCACGTTGGGCCGGGCTTCGTAGATAACCGCAACGACGCCGAGCGGCGCACGAACCTTCTCGATCAGTAATCCGTTGGGCCGCGTCCAGCCCTGCACGATTTCCCCGACAGGATCGGGCTGCGCGGCAACAGATCGCAACCCGTTCGCCATACCGGCGATACGCGAGTCGGTGAGCGTCAGCCTGTCGATCAGGGTCAAACTGGTGCCATCCGCGCGGGCGCGTTCTACGTCGAGAGCGTTTGCTTCGACCAACGCTGAGCGTTCGGCTTCGAGTGCATCGGCCATCGCGTGGAGAGCCGCATCCTTTACTTCCGATCGAAGTGCGGCCACCCGTGGAGCGGCTTGCCGAGCCGTCCGACAGATGTCCTCGACACTTCTCACGGGGCTTCCTCCAATACGACCAGTTGATCGCGGTGGATGACTTCTCGACCGGCAAGTTCGACGGTCGGACGACCGCGCGCCTCTGCGAGCTCGTCGGAGTCGTAGCGTACCAATCCCCTTGCGAACGCCGTCCCCGAAGGCACGCTCACATCGACAGTGTCACCCGCCGAAAACCGACCGTGCACATCGACAACGCCGACGGCAAGCAAGCTGCGTTTGTCGTCGACGACCGCGCGCCGCGCTCCTGCATCTACAACCACGGTCCCTCGAGGAGGTTGGGCGAAGGCGATCCAAAGACGCCTTGCAGATGCCCGATGTGGGTGCGGGTGGAAATAGGTCCCCAAAGGTTCGGCAGCAGCGACTCGTTGCAAGATCTCGCGTTCGGCGGCATCGGCAACGACAACGCCCACTCCCGAAAAGGTCGCAACCCAGGCAGCCGCGAGCTTGGAGGCCATCCCACCGCTCGACAGCTCGGATCCGCGGCCCCCGGCCGCCTTCTCCAGCTCTGGAGTGATCCGGTCGACCTCGTCCAATAGAGGAGCACCGGGATCGCGGCGAGGATCGCGAGCGAAAACTCCCGGAGCATCCGTCAGCAAGATCAGGAGCTTGGCGCGAGCGACGTTCGCTACTAGGGCTGCCAGCCTGTCGTTGTCTCCGAATCTGATCTCGTCGACCGCGATCGTGTCGTTCTCGTTGACGATGGGGATCGCTCCGAGTTCCAGAAGACGGTCCAGCGTGTTGCGTGCGTTTAGGTATTGCTGGCGATGCATGAAGTCGTATCGCGTCAACAGCAACTGTGCCGTCGTGTGTCCCATGTCGGCAAGGAGCCGGCTGTAACGGTGCAACAAACGGCCTTGGCCTACCGCAGCCGCTGCTTGCAAGGATGGGATGTCGGAGGGCTTCGTCGTGAGCCCAAGGGGGCCGAGTCCCGCAGCGATCGCGCCCGACGACACGACGATGACCTGGAACCCAGAAGATCGCAGCGCGCCGATCCCGGCGCACAGAGCAGACATCCGCAAGTCGTCTGGTTCGCCGTCTGGGCCGACGAGTGAAGCCGTACCGATCTTGACGATGACCCGGTCGCTAGGTTCCAGGCGCGGCCTGGTCATCGGCTTCTCCCTCTGGCTCAAAATCGAACGCGTTGTCTCCGATTCGCACTTCCTCGCCGCGGCGTGCTCCCGCAGCCGACAGCAGACGTTCGACCCCCATCGAGATCAGCCTTCGTTGGAGTCGAGCGAGAGCTTCCTCGTTGTCTATGTCCGTCGTTGCAACCGCGCGTTCCGCACGTAGGCCGGTTACGCGCCAGGCATCTCCTTCT
>JBHELU010000275.1:0-6693 GCA_046262955.1 Actinomycetota bacterium
TTGCCACTTCAGATAGCGCTCATCGTGTGGGCGCACGCAGCAGGCCGGGGCGACTAAGGAAGCATCCGCGGGTCGCTTGTGTTCCTGTGGGTAGGCTCATAGAGAAATCACCTGGCCCTGAAAGGAGCTCCAATGGCCTACACGCTTCCCGATCTCCCCTATGACTACTCGGCTCTCGAGCCACACATCGACGCCAAGACGATGGAGATCCACCACACCAAGCACCACCAGACATACGTCGACAAGCTGAACGCCGCCACCGAGGGACGCTCGGACCTCGAGTTCGACAACGTCGACGACCTTTTGAAGAACTTCTCGAAGGTCCCCTCAGACCTTCAGGGCCCGGTTCGTAATCACGGCGGAGGCCACTCCAACCACAGCCTGTTCTGGACGATCATGGGCCCCGATGGTGGCGGCGAGCCGGCCGGCGACCTGGCATCGGCGATCGACGACGCCTTCGGTTCCTTCAAGGAGCTCCGCGAGAAGTTCAACACCGCGGCGACCACCCAGTTCGGCTCGGGATGGGCGTGGCTTGTTCTCGACGCCGGCAAGTTGAACGTCATCAATCTGCCCAACCAGGACTCGCCGTTGATCGACGGCAAGATACCCGTGCTCGGGTTGGACGTGTGGGAGCACGCGTACTACCTGAAGTACCAGAACAAGAGACCCGATTACATCGAGGCATGGTGGAACACCGTTAACTGGGACGCGGTAGCCAAGCGTTTCGACGCTTCGAAGTAATCCCTAATAACTAAAAGAGGCCGGGCTCTTTGCCCGGCCTCTTTTTTTTGGCGAGTTTCCTAACCGGTGCAGCTGGTCCCCGACCTGGGGATGCAGCTGAAGGAGATCGACGTTTCGTACCCCGCGGCGTCGTAAAGCACTCTGTCGAAAGACGGAGTCAGAAGCGGGTGATTTCCGCCGGTCGGGTCCGGAACGTTTGCGGCTATCCCGTCGGGGGTGATCTGCACCATCAGACCTTCGGTGGCGGTGAAGTTCACATTGTTGATGGTCGCAGTCACTGAGCCTTGCCCGGCCGGCAGCGTGACGACTTGATGAGCTGCAGGGGGAATGTACGTATTAGCTCCGGCGACCGAAGAGGTGCACAACTGGGAGCTCACATCCGGCCACACGCGGACATCTACTGTCGACGGCGTTCCAGCACTGAAGATGGTCACCTTGAGCGTTCCAACCACGTGACCCGCCAGGTGTCCCGTCCAGACCGGGAACAAGTCGTTGCCTGCGCACTGTGTGTTCGGTCCGGCCATGTAGTTCGTGATCTGTTTCGACTTAGGTGCAGAGCCCGTGGGCTTCGTCGAATCCATCGGAAGGTAGCCCGGGTTCACGACACCGTCGGCATCCAGCTCGCCGGCCTGCGACGGACCGTGCATGTACAGCGTTGTCGCAACCGGCTTGGCCTTCTTGGCCTGAGCCGGGATGGCCAAAGCCCCCGCGATCAGGCCCATCGACGTGAGGATCACAAACGCTCGCTTCATGTCTTCCCCTTTGAAGATTGGCCGATTCGTATCTGGTTCGTATCTAGGGCGCGGCCTGGAAGGTCACGTCAACGGTGCCCTGCGTTGCCGCCGCGGGAGCGCAAGATGTACTCGGCTGGTCACTGACCCACACGTGCACTGTTTGCGTAGGGTTGATCGCAACAGGCGCCTTCGTGGATCCACAGAACGTGGCCACCGTGACGTTGTTCGACACACCACCGGTGTTCGTTCCGTCCGGCTGGGCGATCATTCCCGACACCGGTAAGCCGGTCGCGTCGGTGACCTTCACAGTGATCCACTTCAGGCTCGCCGAAGGCGGAGCGAACTCCACACATCCGACTGCGCCGGTGTTGCTGCACGCGGCTAGAACGATCGCCGAGGGAGCCTGGTAGTCGCCGTGCTCGGTGATGCTCTTTTGTTGCTTCGGCTTCTTAGCCTGGGCAGCGGGAGCGGCGATCGCGCCTCCGATAAGAGCCAGCGACAGCATCGTGACGAGCAGCTTCTTCATGTTTTCTCCTTGATGTCCGGTAGCAGACGTTGACAAGAGGGTTAGGCAGAAGAAGCTGCTTTCCTGCAAATGTGCGGTCCAAAGCGGCCCGATACGCCAATCCGCCGATCGCCCGCACGTGCTCGAAAAGGAAGAGGGGGCCCGAAGGCCCCCTCTTAGTACTAGTCGATCGGACGATTTATGGAGCCGCCTGGAAAGTCACGTCGACCGTTCCGGTGGTAGCCACCGCTGGTACACAGGACGGGTCCGGAGTTGGGCTGATCCAAATGTGGACCTCCTGCGCCGGATTGATAGCTACCGGGGCGGTCGTCTTGCCGCAGAAACTGGCAACCAGTGCGTCGTTCGCAGCGGCGCCGGCGGTGGTGGTGCCGTCGGGCTGCTCAATCGAAGCGAAAACGGGCAGACCCGAGGAGTCCGTCACGGTGACGGAGACATACGTGAGCTTGGTGCCGGCCGGCGTGAAGGTCACGCAACCAACTGCTCCTGTGTTCGCACAGCCACCCAGAACTACCAACTGCGGCGATTGGTAATCGCCGTGCTCGGTTACCGACTTGGGTTTCTTGGCTTTCTTGGCCTGAGCTGCTGGTGCTGCGATTGCGCCACCGATCAGAGCGATCGACAACAGTGTCACGAGTGCTTTCCGCATTTCCCTCTCCTTTGTCCGTTCTGTAGCAGACGTTGGGCGAAGGGTTAGGCAGAGATTCCGGCTCTCCTGCACGGCGCGTCACAAAATCAGCTGAATCGCGGAGCGATGCGTCTGAATTGCGAAGAGAATCCTCGACTCAGGCGTCTTCCTCGGAGCGGACCTCGATGCCGTGCTGCTCGAGAAGGGCAGCCGTTACTCCGTCCCCTTTAACGAGCACACGCGAGAAAGAACCGTCGTAAATGCGACCTTTGCCGCAAGATGGACTTCGTGCTTTGAGGATCGCCTCTTTTGCACCGGCGGAACGAGCGGCCTCGAGAGCTCTGATGGCTCCTGCCAGGTATGCGGCCGTAACGTCCTCGCCGGCGTTCGTCACGACGCGGGCGCTCCCTCCAATCACATCTCGCCCGTCTCCACCGACGATCTCGGCAGGGGGCCGCGGGGTTCCAAGGCCCCCATCGACCTCGGGGCATACCAAGATCGCCCGCCCCTCGGCCACGAGGCGACCCACCTCGTCGTCGGGATTCGCTTTTCCATCGAAGCGACACTTTCGTCCGGCGAGGCAAGCCGAGACGATGACCGGCTTTTCTGAAAATCCTTCGTCAGTCACGGGTGGTGACGATAAGGCGGCGCTTCGCATCCGGAATCGGGAATATCGCCCGCTCGAGGGGGGTTTTTGTCTCTGTAGACCAACGCGGAGAGTCTTCCGCTATTGCAGGGATTCCCCTACCATGTGTAGAAGATAGTGCTCCAGTAACAAAGGCAGGGATCAACACGTTTCACCCTTCCCCACACGAGGAAGCCCGGACCGAGCCCCACCGCCTAGAGCGGCCGCTCTCACAGAAGAGCACCCATGGCCGGCCCGCCCTCTGGGTAAGGCACATCGTTACGCAAGGCATGCCCCGGACGTACTGAAACGGTTGGGTCGTGTCGGTCGTCAAAGAGACAGAAAGAGGTACACCCAGATGGCCAGTTCGGTAACTCGTCCCTACGAGTCGCGAGAGGACGCTGCGCATGAAGATCTCGTGCGGCAGTACCTGCGCGAGATCGGCCAGTACCCCCTGCTCACCGACATCCAAGAGGTCGAGCTTGCCCGCGCCATCGAAGAGGGCGAGCGCGCCCAGGAGAAAATCGATAAGGCCACCAAGAAGCTGACCGACAAGCAGCGCCGCGATCTGACGCTGACGGCCCGCCAGGGTCGCCGTGCCAAGCGCCGCTTCATCCAGTCCAACCTTCGACTTGTCGTGTCGATCGCCAAGAAGTACTCGGCCGCAGGTCTTCCGCTGCTCGACCTCATCCAAGAGGGGAACCTCGGCCTCATGCGTGCCGTCGAGAAGTTCGACTACCAGCGTGGGTTCAAGTTCTCGACCTACGCCACGTGGTGGATCCGTCAGGCGATCACCCGTGCCATTGCCGACAAGGCCCGCACGATCCGCATCCCGGTCCACATGGTCGAGACGCTCTACCGCGTCCGCAAGGTGCAGTCGGAGCTCCTCGAGAAGCTGGGCCGTGAGCCGACCATCGAAGAGATCGCCGAGCAGTCAGACCTGACTCCCGAGAAGGTGCGGGAAGCGTTCCGCGTCCTTCCCGAGCCGGTGTCGCTGCACGAGCCGGTCGGCGACGAAGATGCCGAGCTCGGTGACTTCATCGAAGACGAAGATGTCGAAGGCCCCTTCCAGGCAGCCGCCGTCGCGCTGCGCCAAGAGGACCTGTGGGACATGCTGGGATCGCTTTCCGATCGCGAGCGCAAGGTCCTTGCCCTTCGCTTCGGCTTGGTGACCGGCGAGCCCCGCACCCTCGAAGAGGTCGGCAAAGAGTTCAACCTGACGCGCGAGCGCATTCGACAGATCGAAGCCAAGGCACTCTCGAAGCTGCGCCACCCGAGCACTCCCGGGAAGCTCCGAGACATGGTGACCATCTAGCTCTTCTCGCTCGACGTTTCGGCGCCTCGACTAGAGTGAGTTCCATGGTTACTACTGTCGTTCTGGCTACTTGCGATATCCATCGCATCCCAGAGACTGCCCAGCAGATCGCCGATCTACCCGAGGTGACCGAGGTCTATTCGGTGTCCGGGGACTTCGATCTGGTCGTGATGGTGCGCGTCAGGCATCACGACGATCTTGCAAGGGTCGTCACCGATGAGATCGCCAAGATCCCCGGCGTCGAGCGGACGCAGACTCTGGTCGCGTTCCAGGTCTTCTCACGCCATGATGTCGAAGCGCTGTTCTCGCTCGGTCTCGAACAAGAGACTCGTTAAGAGATCCGCGCGATGAACGCGCTCGTCGTTCATTACCACGAGCTCGGCCTCAAAGGTCGTAACCGTGACTTCTTCGAAGCGGCTCTGATCCGCAACGTTCGGCGTGCGCTGCGCGGCACCGGCTACAAGCGCATCCGTGGCGGATTCGGTCGCGTGATGGTCGATTTCTTCGACGTCACCGAAGAGCAATTGAACGATGCGGCCGAACAGGTTGCTCGGTTGTTCGGGATCGCTTACGTGGGCCTCGGCGCGCGCGTGCAGCCGGATATGGAGCAGATCTCGGACGCCGCGATGGGGATGATGACCGCGGCCCCCTTCGAGTCGTTCCGCGTGAGGGCCCGGCGCACGTACTCGACCTTCGAACCCACTTCGAACGACATCAATATCGAGATCGGCCAGCGGATCAAAGATGCAACGGGCGGACGCGTGGACCTGAAGAACGCCGATGCGACTGCGTGGATCGAGCTGTTCGGCAGCACCGGCATCGTGTACCGGACCCGGCTTTCGGGCCCGGGCGGTCTCCCCGTCGGCGTGTCAGGGCGGATGCTGGCGATGATCTCTGGCGGGATCGACTCCCCCGTCGCCGCGTGGTTAATGGCCAAGCGCGGCGTCGAGGTCGAGCTCGTGCACTTTCACGGCCAGCCGTTCACGGACCCGTCGTCGGTTCGGCAGGTATCCGAGCTTGCCGAGGTCTTGACCAGATACCAGCTGCGGACCGTCCTTCATCTGGTGCCCATCGGCGACGCGCAGCGGGCGATCGTGACTCACGCTCCCACCCCTATGCGGATGGTCCTCTACCGGCGATTGATGCTGCGCATCGCAGCCGAGCTCGCGTCACGCCAAGAAGCCGACGCCGTCATCACCGGCGATTCTCTGGGGCAAGTGGCGTCGCAGACCATCCAGAACATCCGAACGATCGATGACGCCGAACCAGATGTTCAGGTGTTGCGGCCTCTGATCGGCTTCGACAAGCAAGAGATCGTCGACCTAGCAACGAAGATCGGGACCTACGAGATCTCGACCCGCAGCTACCAGGACTGCTGCGTGTTGTTCGCGCCTAGATCACCGGCAACCCGGACTCGTCCAACCGACGCGGCCGAAGCCGAGCAAGGGTTGGACATGTCCGAGCTCGTCGGAAAAGCGCTTGCCGCAGTCGAGACCCGGACGTTCGAGCTTCCGGCCCCCGGATCGCGCTGGGAAGCAGCGGGCTAGAGCTTCTCTTTTATCGCCTTGGTGACGTTGCTCGCCATTCGCCGGGCACCCGAAAGACGCTCGCTCAGCGACTGAGCGCCAAGAAGCTGAACTACGCCTTCGGTCATTTCGCGCGCGTTCTCGGAGTATGGGTACCAGAAGAGCCGCTTCTGTTTGAGCATCGGCCGCGCCACGTGCACCGGGATCACGAACTCGCGCAATCCTTCGACGCCGTTCAAGCGACCGAAGCCGGACTCGCCGACGCCGCCCCACGGGGCCCACGAAGCAGCAGGGGCTTCGCCGTGGAAGTTCACGGTGACCGTTCCGGCTTTGAGCTCGGATGCCACTGCGTCACCTCTCGACCGGCTTTGCGTCCAGACCGACGCCGTGAGGTTGACCCCTTCTTCGTTGGCTCGTCGGATGGCTTCGTCTTCGTCGCGGACGCGAGTGATGCTGAGTACCGGGCCGAACGTTTCGTCACGCAGGACCGTCATCTCTTCGCTGACGTTCTCGAGAACGGTCGGCGCGTACCAAAGCGACCCGTTCTTGTTCTTCGGACCGACGTCGGGACCGCCGGCAAGGAGCTTGGCCCCCTTCTCGA
>JBHELU010000276.1:0-2564 GCA_046262955.1 Actinomycetota bacterium
AGATTTTCCACCCTCATTCCTGGCCTCAATCGCTACAGCCGGTTCGCCGCGCAAGGTAAGAAGAAGGTCGGGTTAGTGAGCCAAGACCGGTGTCCAATCTCCTGCTCTTCAAGCACATCGCCTTCACTGGGACTGTCAGAAGGTTTGTGTAAGTGCTGCTGCCGCTCGCGTGTCTGCCCTTTGCCTCGTCCTTTAGGGATCTGCGTCCGTAACGCAGAGGTCGGTTAACCCGCGGAGCAACGAAGTTCGAGGCCATCTCTCGGCCGCGAGAAGATGAGAACCGACGAGTAGGTGCGACAATCAACGTTGGAAGCTGGGTCAGAAAAGTGCAGATGACGGCCGTTATCGAGAAGTGATGAGATACGATGAGCCCACGGTGATTGGCTTTGGCAACGCAGAGGTCGACGGTTCGAATTCGTTCACCTCGACGACATTTTGGTTGGTTATGCCCGTTGGCGTGCTCGTCGCGAAGGTGTACGTCATGGGCCTCGCGTGAGATCGTTTCGTCTACGCTGGCCACTCGTCTTTTTGCTGTTACTTCTGACGGTGTCTGGTACTGCTTTTTCAAGGAACGCGATCGCGTCGTGGCTTGCCGGGGCGGCCGTAGGTCAAAAGTCCGCCGCTCAAGGCTTGACCACTGCTGTGGGCTTCGACGCGCTCGGACGTCAGACGAGCTATGGCTCGACGAACTACACCTACGATGGTCTTGACCGCATGGTCACTCGAGCGGGTGAGACGTTTACATATGCGGGACGTGAACTCGATGCGGTCTCGCAGTCGGGTGCTCTCTATGGACGCACACCTGCCGGGGAGCTCACGTCGATCCGGATGGGATCGTCGAATTACCTCGCTGGCGAGAATCGGCACGGAGACCTCAGCTGGCTGGCAATCCCCAACGGAACTTTGGCCCGCACACGCATCTACGAACCTCATGGCGCAGTACGTTCCTCGAGTGCGTCTTTTCCCACGACGCCGGATCCCGCGCTCGGCTTCCAGGGCGATTACACCGACCCGACCACGCACGACGTGTGGATGGGCGCGCGCTGGTATGACCCGTCCATCGCGACGTTCACTTCCCGCGACGCGGTGGCGGGTCAGCTCGGTAGTCCGGTGACGCTGAACCGGTACACGTATGGCAATGCGAATCCGCTGTTGTTATTCGATCCCGACGGACGTGCGGCGATGGCCGACGCGGGCGGCGGCTATGACCCGAACGACGCGCAGGGTCTGCAGAACACGGCGCGTGCCGAGAGTTCGATGCAGCAGGCGCAGAAGGTGGCGCGTGCGCAGTGGCATCGAGCGCAGAAGCCGCACAAGCCCAACTGGTGGAAACGCCTGCAGGCCAACTTCGACCAGTTCACTTTGAAGCTTGGTGACTTCGAGACCGGCGCCGTCGAGGGTGCACGGGCTCAGGTTCAGCAATCTATCGAAGGTGTTCAAGAGCTTGCGCACCACCCGGAACGTCTGGTCATGCTCGCCGAATCGCTCCAACGTGATCCGATCGGCACGGTCAAGATGATGGTGCAACAATCGGTCGCCCCGATCTGGAACGACATCAAGAGCGGCCATTGGGGAAGCGCCACAGGACGCGCCGGCGTGCTCGGGCTGGAATTCCTGCTCAGCAAGGGCGCAGGCCACATCGGCGGATTGTTCAGAAGCGCCGACGAGATAACCATGGCGGCCGGCACGGGCCGACTACTGCGCGGCCTCGAATCTATCGAAGAAGACATCGGCGTCGCCGGCCGTATTGGCAGCAGAGTAGACGAACTGTCATCAGAGCTGGGAAGTAGTGTTCGCCGGCTCGCGAGCGACGAAGCGGGATCAATTAGGCTTCCGTTCGGTAGAGTTGCAGAGGACGGGAGCACACTGTTCCGAGGGATGCGCGGCGCCGCAGACGGCAGTCCCGAACTGGGCAGCTCTGCGAAGACACTCGGTGCTCGCCCGGGGATCGACATAACGGTCGACGAGGGCGGGATGGTCCGTCCGGGCACCGGCGGCATGTCGGTCAACGACTCTCCGACGGGGATGCCTGAATATCGACGGCCACCCTCGTTCGGCGGGTCCGGCAAGGACCTCAACATGTACTGCATCAGCTCCTGCGACCTTGGCCCAGGCCTTCGCTATGTGCCAGACGCTGTTGGGCACGGGTTCCTCGAACCCGCATGGGAGATGCCGTTCGAGGAGTACCAGGGCTACCTGCACACGACCGCTGGCTCCTGGACCGAGGTCTTCCCGTGAGTGCCGAGCGTCGAGACCAGATGCTCGCGGCTGTCGAGCATGTCGACGGTTTTGAACGGCTCAGAGCCGTCGTGAAGCGGCTCCTCGACGACGGCAGTAACGGCGAGGTTCTGATGGAGGACCTGCGGCAGATCCGAGGGCTGGCTTCGCCTGACGACGAGGACAAGGTGCTCGATGTCATGGACCTCTTGACGGGCTGGTGTGCCCCGGAGTTTCGGCTGTTGCCGCCGGAGGGGAGCAGCTAATGACGCGTGCGGCAAAGCGACTGCCGGCGATCAGCGCTATTCGTCGCCACCCTGCTGATTATCGTCGGATTTGAGATTTTC
>JBHELU010000277.1:0-2502 GCA_046262955.1 Actinomycetota bacterium
CCGATCACCTGCTCGGGGGAGGAATCATCGCCTCGGCCTCGCCGGCCATGAAGGAGCTCGCTTAGCTGCGGCGAACTTAGCCAGAGAAAGCTAGTGGGGCAAGCTCTGGCAAGGAGGCCGACTTGAAGCGTCATCTATCCATCCTGTTGATCCTTGGGCTCGCGGTGAGCCTGATCGGGCCCGCTGCGGCCCACGCAGCGAAGCCAAAGAAAAAGAAGAAGCCCGTTCCCGTCGACGTCGTGTATCACATCGTTTGGAACGGCGACGGTTGCGCGCTGTCGACGTCGACCGACATGGCCAGCGACTCCGACTCGTGCCAGGACCCCTTTGCCGGGGCCACGCAATCTGCGCTGGGCTCGGGCCCGTTCGACATGCCGGCGCTCGATGGTCTGCCACTGACCCTCGACGGATCCAAGGCGATCAAGGCGCACATCTCGGCAGATTCGTACGGTGCCGTGGGTCTTGGTCCCGACATCATCGGCATCGGTCAGCCTCAGATACACGCCAAGCTGACGGGTACCGTCGACGGTAACGACGTGACGATCGGTGAAGTGACGACGGATCCTTACACCGTCACTCCGGCCGCCTACCACTACACGGTCGACTTCGAATTTCCCGTGCCGGCCGAGTTGGCGAACAAGGTGCTGACCGGGCTCACCCTGAGCATGGACATCGAGGGCAAGTCGCTGTTCCACGGAGTCTTTCCCGCCGACGGCTCCTCGACTCTGACGGTAGGAGCATTCGCCACGCCGTAGGTCGTACGAACCAGATCTAAAAGAGCAAGCGGCCCCCGTTCCGCACGATCGGGGGCCGCTGACGTTGGCTCCCCTGCGCACCCGTCGCTAGTCCGCAGGATGCGCAGGGGACATTTAGTTGTTACGAGTGGTAGCTCACGCTCCCGCTGACATCGCCGTCATGGTTGGGAACCATCTCGATGACCGTGTTACCCGGCCGCAGGTTCATCACGTCGCCGCCGCCGGTCCGGAAGACCGTCTTGCCCGATTCTGAGCGTCGCTGCCATGTCCCGATCATCGCTCGACCATTGCGGAACAAGATGGCCTTGTCGTGTCCCGGAACATCCTCGAAGAACGGTGAGGGGACTCCCGATGCATCGCCGATATCCGTCGAGAGATAGACGGTGCGCATCTCGACCACGACGTTATCGACGCCGAACTGCTCGCCATCCGTCATCGTCAGCGGGGAACCTGCGTCGGAGCGCACGTACTGTCCGTTGACCCATTGGTACTGAACCTGATCGGCTCCACCAAAGCTCAGAGTGATCTGATGAGCGCCACGGGCCCGGCCCGCGACGGCGCCGAACGGCAGGATCCCACGCGGTGGGGGACCTTGGTGGCTCGCGACTGCTATCGCGCGTAACCCTTCGCTATTGCCGTAGAGAGTGTGCTCGACTGCGTACCCGGGCCGGTCAACACGTTGCATCGCGGTTCCTGCGGCCGTCTCGTCGACCATCGTGATACCGGCGGCCTCGAGGTCTCCTGCAACGATCTGGTTCGCTCCTGCAGCGGCGAGAACAGACGTCATCGGTTGAATGATCGATGGATCGGTATCGCGAGCGGACCGGATCGGTCCAACCATGTCGGCATCGTTGCAATGGAACATGGCAACGAATCGCGTCATCCCACCTTCGACCGGCTCTTCAACGACGAGGTCGGCCTTGTCGAGTCCCGAGAGCGGGTAAGCGGCAGGATCGTTCTCGACCTTCACCGCTACCGCGGCGCGATGCATCTTCGCTTTCGTCGTCTCGAGACCCGTCAAGGGGCAAGTCGGATCGACGAAGTGGTTGCGAACGCGGTGGTGAGAGCTGGCGCGGAACGAATGCGAACGCGCGCAAGTCCCGGTGCTGACTACGCCTGCTGCACGAACGACGTCGGCTCGACAACCCGATGCGGGCGCGGCGGATGCCTGAACGAGGCCTGCGGATGCGATCAACGCGCCAATCACTAAGGCGCTGATCCGGCGGGAGTGCTGCATGTTGTCTCCTTTCGGTGGCCGGGCTGCCTCGCACTAGGCGAGGCCCCTTGCTTTGCGTCCCCACCTCACGATGGGTTTGCCTTTTCGTGGAGACATGTGTCTCCGGCCTAAGCATCGGCAAAGTGCCGAAAATGGTTTAGGCGCCCCGTGCCGGAGGGGAGCGACGATCGCTTTGATAGCTTCGATGCTTCAATGAACGAGCAAGCAAACGAGCGGATCAAGGACGAGTTCGAACGTGCTGCGGAAGGCTTTGCTCGGCGAACCAAGGGGCGCTTCAATGACCTAGGTGTCGTCGAGTTCGCTCGGGTCGATCCAACCGACACCGTTGCCGAAGTGGGCGCCGGGACGGGCCATTTCGTGTCGCTGCTCGAGGGTGCCGCGGCCCGGTTGATGGCGCTCGACCTAACGCTTGGAATGCTGACTCGGGCCCGCGTGGACCATCCCGAGTTAGAGCTCGTCTGCTGCGATGGCAACCGGTTGCCGCTCGCCGACGGCTCGATCGACTTGATG
>JBHELU010000278.1:0-4096 GCA_046262955.1 Actinomycetota bacterium
CGACAAGGAATGGAGTGGCGAGTCTTGTCTGGTTTTCGGACACTGTGCCTTGTCCGGTATTCAGACAATCAATTTTCTAGAATCTCCCCCCTCGCTCCATGCTCGCGCTCGGGATCCGGAGAGCCCCAGCAGGACCCCCCAGTGGGTGCCCATCGCTGCTGTCCACGTCGGACACACCACTGGCCACGCAGAAGCCGCGCGCTGCCTCGGCGTACCACCGGCGACGGAGCTCTGAGTTGTCGGCCAGCGACGTCGTCGGGGGCGTCCGTCGAGCTTGGGCCGCACCAGGCCGTACTCCGCGCGCTTAACGTCGAGGAAAGCCCAGCATGACGTTCGCATAGAACGTCTGCACGTAGCGGTCGTCGAGCGTCGTGAAAGCGCTTGGGGGGTACCTGGCTGCTGATGATGGTGGACCGGGTGTCATGGCGATCGTCAAGGACCTCGAAGAGATCACGACGCTCGTTGTCGGTGATCGGGGTCATCGCGAAGTCGTCGATTAATGTGAAGCTCTACATTAATCGACTAATGTTGTGCTCTCGGTAACGTGGAGATGTGCATCCAGGTGGCGGATCTCGCGTAACCCGCCCGGTCGTTGCATGCACATTACCGGGTGGAGCGCTCATAGAGTTCACGGCGCTCGGGAGGACCCGATGCCCGGAAAGCAGTTTCCTCACCCCTGGGAAAAATACGCTTCGCTGCAAGTCCTTGGTCCCGTGGTGGCTGAGTTCGGTGGCTGGTTGATCGAGCGCGGCTTCGCCCGGGCTTCGGTCCGGTCTCATCTTCGCGCGACCAGAACCGTAGATCGCGATCTTCGCCGCGTCGGTGTGCACGCCGCTTCGTGCATCACTCGCCAGACACTCGAAGAATGCGTTCGCCGGAGTGCCGGGAAGCCAGGGATCCTGGCCACTATCCGGTCGCTTGGGCGATTTCTCGGCGAGCGGGGCCGTGTCTCGGAGTCCCCGCGGGTCTGCAACTTCAGGGACGCGATCGCGGCGGACTACGCGGCTTACGTGACCGACGTACGCGGGCTCGTAGCCGCGACAGTGGCCGGTCATTTGGGCACGGTTTCCCGTTTCCTCGCCGGCCTCGGCGAGGGCGAGCTTGCGTTTCGCCTGTCGACCTTGAGCCCTCATGACATCGAGACGTTCGTGCGGACGGCTGGACAGCACTATGGGAGGGATACCCTCTCTCACGTCGTCGCCAACTTGCGGAGCTTCCTTCGGTTCCTCGGGATCCGAGGCTTGGCACCGGCAGGGCTCGACGGCCATGTTGACAGCCCGCGGACCCATCGGCGCGAGCGGCCTCCGCGGGCGCTCCCCTGGGAAACGGTGCGAGCGCTCCTGCAATCCATCGATCAAAGGAATGCCATCGGCCTTCGGGATTACACCATGCTATTGCTCATCGCCACATACGGCCTTCGCTGCAGCGAGATTGCCGCGTTGACGCTCAACGACGTCGACTGGAGGCACCGTCGGATCCGGGTGCCGCAACGGAAGACCGCCTCGGTGCTCTTCTTGCCCCTTACGGATGAGGTGGGGACGGTGCTCGAACGCTATCTGCGTCGGGCCCGATCGCCGTCGCCGCGGCGCGAGGTCTTTCTTCGCATGCGGGCGCCATCCGGCCCCTTGAGGTCGACTGCCATTAGCGACGCGTTCGATCGGTGGGCGAAAAGGAGCGGACTTGGAATTCCGTACGAGGGTGCCCACTGCCTCCGCCACTCCTACGCGGTGAACCTCCTCCGCCGAGGTACGCCGTTGAAGACGATCGGCGACATCCTGGGGCACCGGCTGGCCGAGAGCACGTGCATGTATCTCGGACTTGCTCTCGAGGACCTTCGGGAGGTAGCGCTCCCGGTTCCTGAAATCGGCATCGAAAAGCGAGCAGGAGGCGAGTCATGAAAGCCACCGAAAAACTCACGCGGATGGCGCCGATTATCGAACGGTACGTCTCGCTCAAACGCGCGCTCGGGCGTCGCTATAGAAATGAGGACTATGTTCTTCATCTACTCGATGGCTTCGTTGCCCGGGAGTCCCAAGAGGAGGCTCCTGACCTCACTCCCCAGCTGTTCGCAGCTTGGTGCCGCACACAGGAACACCTCACCCGGACCGTTCGGCGGAACCGGATGCGGATCGCCCGAAACCTCTGCCTTTACCGACGACGCACGGAACTCACCTGCTTCGTTCCCGATAATGCGCTGTTTCCCCGGAACCACCAACGGGTCTCTCCCTACGTCTTCACAGAGGACGATGTTCGTCGCCTACTTGCAGAGGCCGACAAGCTCGAGCCTACAGGGCCATCTCCCCTCCGTCGAGAAAACCATCGGCTTGCCGTGGTCCTTCTCTTCACCACAGGAATCCGGAGAGGCGAGTTGGTTCGGTTGACGCTCGGTGACTTCGACGATAAAGAGAAGACCCTGGCGATCCGAGAAACCAAGTTCCACAAGTCGCGGTTTGTTCCACTCTCGGCCAGCACGGGAAGCGCGATGATCAGCTTCCTCGATCGACGCCGAGCTGCAGGAGCCCCGCAATTGCCGACGTCACCTCTTCTCTGGAACCGAGGTGATGGCGGGCGCGCATACACCGGAGCAGGCATTGCCATGGGTCTCCGCAACCTGATGCGTGACGCCGGGATTTTCAAGTCTGATGGCCGGGTACCGAGAGTCGACGACCTTCGTCATGCCTTTGCGGCGAATGCGCTGCTTCGCTGGTACCGGGCCGGGATCGACATCACGGCGCGGCTGCCGTACCTGGCCACCTACATGGGCCATGTCTCGGTGGTCTCGACCCAGCTCTATATCCAGTTCGCCGGGCAGCTCGCCGAACAAGCCGGCGAGCGCTTCGAAAAACACTGCGGCGCGGTGATCCCGTCCAGCGCGCAGCTGGCGCCGGGGGAGGCCCTATGAAGAACAAGCCGTTGCCCACGCCGTTGGCGCGCGCGATCCGGGGCTTCTTCGCCGACCACTTACCACGCGTACGCGGCATGAGCGCTCACACGGTCCACAGCTATCGCGACAGCATGGTGCTCCTTCTCCGATTCGTCGCTTTCTTCCGTCGGAAGGACGTTGCCGCGCTGGAGTTCGACGACATCGGCCCCGACGAAACCCTCGCGTTCCTCGATCACCTGGAGGAGACGAGACGCAACGCCGCGTCGACGCGGAACGTTCGCCTGGCGGCGGTTCACGCGTTCTTTCGCTACGTAGCGGCACAGCATCCCGATCGGCTCGAGCAATGTCAGCGCATTCTTGGGATCCCGTTCAAGCGAAGCCGTTCTCGCGCGATCGACTATCTGGAACTGGAGGAGATCCAAGCGATTCTGTCTACCATCAATCGCTCAAAGCCAACAGGGCGCCGTGACTACGCCTTGATCGTCACGATGTTCAACACCGGAGCGCGTGTCCATGAAGTCGTCGACGTCCGGGCGAACGAGCTGCAGCTCATCAAGCCATTCCAGGTGCTCCTGCGTGGGAAGGGAGGGAAGACTCGCACGTGCCCCCTGTGGCCCCAAACCGCTGTGCTTCTACGAGACCTCTGCGCCGAGCTCGCGGGTGGGGTCGATCCCAACTCATCGGCTCCGGTGTTCCGCAACCGATACGGAACCAAGATCTCGCGTTTCGGCATCCTCTACGTGCTCCGCAAGTACATTGTCCTAGCTCGGGTCACTATGCCGACGCTCGCCAAGAAGCGGCTCCACCCCCACAGCATGAGGCACAGCACGGCAGTTCATCTGCTGAAGTCAGGCGTCGACATCGTGACCGTCAGCCACTGGCTCGGGCATGCGAGCATCACCACCACGAACAGGTACGCAAAGATCGATCTCGAGATGAAGCGACAGGCACTCGCTCGAATGGAACCCTTGGACGGCTCCGACGTTTCGCCGACGTGGCGCACCGACAGCACGATCACGGAGTGGTTAGAGTCCCTTTGAAATGGGAACTACTAATGTTAAGGTCGCGGGCACTGGAGCACACATGATCAGGCAGATGGACCAAGCCCTCAACATTGGGAAGGTCGCAACATTAGTCGATCAGAAGGACGTCAGCGCGAGCGATCTTGGCGAGGAGACGTGCGTACGTTCCATCGGCCCGCGCGAGCACGAG
>JBHELU010000279.1:0-8348 GCA_046262955.1 Actinomycetota bacterium
GTGATCATCGGTCTAGTCGTCTTGATCGCACTCGCGCTGTTCGTGCGATCGCGAACGGCTAGTGGCTAGAGCGGCGAACGCGGCGTATATCGGCGATCAGCAAGGCCCCGAGCACGACGACGGCGACCACCACGATCAGGATCGTTACCAGTTTGGTGCTCGAGCTTCCGGGGGCCGAGGGGGCCGCGACTGCAAGGTAGCCGGCGCCGGGTATCGGTCCAGAGGCTTGTTGTTGAACCGCGGAATCCGTTGTCTTTATACGCGTCCATGTCTGCTTCGACTGTGTGAACACCAACGTGTGAGCAACATGAGCTCCGGTCGACGAAGCCGGATAGACCATGACGGCGCGGGCAGGTGGGTCGATCTTTGCGATCTCGGTCCCACTGGGCCGCGCCATCGCTTGAACGCGGTAGACGTTTCCCGCGATCTCCAAGCCATTGGGCGGGTTTACTTGCACCGCGGATGCGGCGAGCGGTGTGAGCACGATCTGCACCGAAGTCGTTCCGTTAGGGATGTCCAAAGAGTCGGGTTCCAGAACGAGGCTGAGTTGCGCGTCGGGTGTGCTGAAAGCTCCGGCCGCAGTCTTGCCTTTAGTCACGAAGATCGAGGCTGAGGCACCTACCGGCACCTTGTTGCCGCTTGCGAGATCCGGAGGGGGATCGACCCAGCGGTACGGGGGCGGCGGCTGAAGGCCATCGAGTAACGGCCGCGCCGCGCTCAGGTCGCGATGACCCGCGATCAAGGCGGTCGCAACGTACGCGAGCGCCATCGCCACTCCAGATAGGGCTGCGAACCTTCTCACCGGGATGCGACCAACGCCCTGATCGGGTGGGTGGAGTACCGCGGGGGCCACACCACTGCCCGCTTGTTAACACCGACCCATTCCCAGATGACCGACTCGGCCCTCAGGTTGTCGTTCAGCCCCGGGCCCGGATCGGATCTGAACTCGAGCCCGCTTCCGTTAGGGAGAGCACCGACCGGCAAGCTGGTCGCGCGTGCAGCTGCAGCGATGTCATAGGGCGACAGCGATGATGCGTCCGGCATGATGTCGGTGAACAGAGCCCATGCTGCCGAGAACCCGGCGAGAGCCGGTGCGCTCATGGCCTCCCCGTATTTGGACCTGTACGCAGCGGCTGCGCGGTCGAGGAGCTTCCGCGCGGAAGGCGCAAGCCCGCGCCGGTTGATGGAACCCGCATCGGGCTTATCGGATGCGAAGAGCCCGACGGCTTTCTTGCCGAGGGCCGCGCCGAACTGCGGCATGCAATAGCTGGAGGAGGTCCCGATGCTGCCTGCCAGGTCCAAGTGCTGCGCGAGGGTCTGGTGGCTGATCGCAACGCCATCGTCGAGATACGCCGATACGAACAGCACGTCGGGATGCACCGAAGCGATCCGGTGGACCAGGTGCTTGGCTGAGAACCGGGCGGCGTCGTAAGGGAAGCGGCCGGCAAGGTGCAAGCCGAGGCGGTGCAGCTCTTCGACCGCTCCGCGTGCCACGGTGGAGCCGTAGATATCGCTGACGTTCGCTACTGCGAAGCGGAAGTGCTTGGGATCGCGATGGATCAATGGGGCGAATCGATGGGCCATGAAATCGATGGCTCCCCGGCCCAGGACAACGCCGGTTGGTGGGACCCGGAACGACAGTCGCCCACTCTCCGACGACGCC
This sequence comes from Actinomycetota bacterium, assembly GCA_046262955.1. Classification (GTDB taxonomy): domain Bacteria; phylum Actinomycetota; class CADDZG01; order CADDZG01; family WHSQ01; genus JALZGD01. Next base: position 1,664 of record JBHELU010000279.1, read on the forward strand.
TCTTTGACCTGTCACATCGACGAGTTCTCTTCTTCGACCTCGCTTATGCTCTGTTCGCCGACCGCCCCCGTCTCCCAGAACAACATCCCGCGCTTGGACGTGAGGTCTGCCGCGGGGGCCGAGATCGACGAGCCGTAGCTGCCAAGGACGAGATCGATGCCGTCGGATGCGAGGTTGTCGACTATCCCTGGAACTGCATCTGAGTCCGGAACGTCCATCGGCTGGATGGCGATCTGTTTGCCGTCGACGCCGCCGTCGTGGTTGACGAAATCGGCGGCGAGACGGACGCCCCGGTATTCCTCGATGCCGCCGGGCCCCTGGGTGCCCGTCATCGGATACATCGTGCCGATCCGGATGGTGTTGCTTGACGAGCCCGAGCATGCCGTTGCGATCAACGTGAGCGCAATCGCGAGGGCCGCGACTTTCTCATTCATCGCAACACCGCCAGTACGTTCGCGAGCGAATGGGTTGCCGCAGATGCTCCCCATCCGCCGGACGCCCATCGCTGCCATCCGAGCAGCAGCCCGGCGGCGAGATCGACCCACAGCGCTGCCGTTCCGTACAACGGAACGTGGATCACGGCGAAGATCACCGCACTCAGGACGATCGCGGCCGCGGCACCGTATCGTTCGAGACGCTGGAACAGGAGCCCGCGGAACAGTGCTTCTTCGGACACCGCGGCGGCGACCCCCAGAACGATCGCAGTCGCATCCAGGGTGCGAGCAGGCGCCGGTGCCGACCACATGTACGCGGAGGTCACTGCAAGCATTCCGACGACCGCGGCAACCCGAGGGCTCAGCAGCGCGCGGTTGGCGATCCGCTTCGAAGCGGCCAGGGCAAAAGCTCCTACGGTCACGTAACAGCCGAGCAGGATCGCAGTGCGTCCCCCATTGACTCCGATCAGCGTCAGCCGGAACGGCACGAGTAACAGCAACGCGGCGACGATGGCCGCGTCGATCGAAGAGCGCCTGAGCGCGACTGTGGTGCTCATTTCTTCACTGTGAACGCGATCTCTTGGAACACGCGCGGGTCGAACGGCTGATGGTCCGACGCGACGAACTCGACATGGAGCGTGTGCGTCCCTGGGGCAACGTCGTGCAGGGCCTGGTGCAAGCTGAAGTTCATCGACACGAGCTTGCCGTCCAGCTGAACGTGGATGTGGCCTTTGGTGGGGCTGATGTTCATCGTCTTGTTCATCTTCATTGCTTGCACGATCTTTGCCCCAGTGAGTTCGATCCTTAGGGGAACGGTCGGGCCTTTCACGACCTGACCGTTCGTCGGCGTCACGATCGAGATCTGAGCGGGACTGCTCGGGCGAGGAGCGGGAGCCGCCTGGCCGTCACCACTGGTACCGCTGGTGGTTCCACCTCCAGAGCCGCATCCCACCATGAGTAGGGCGGCAGCTATTGCAGCGATCGCGGCGGGCGCGCGACCGGAAACGATGCGCCTCTGGGTCATGTGGAACACGAGGATACGACCGGCAACTCGGTTAAAGTCGAAGCTAGAGCGGGCTCTAAGCGGGGGTTAAGAGAATCTGGGGTAAGAGCACTGATCGTGTGAACCCGGGGTGGGAGCGATCTCCCATCCGTCGTGCTGCGCGCCGTTTGTGCGCGGTACTCCTCACCATGTTGGTGACCCTTCCGCCGTTCCTTCTGTCTCATCCTTCGATCGCCGCGCCTCACAAGCAGATGTTGCGCGCGGCCGAGGATCGACTCAGTAAGTTGATCTCCGAAGAAGAGATCATCGGCGAGAAGCTGGACCAGGCTCAAACCGCTCTCGACAAGATCCGTGCCGAAACGGCGAAGCTGCAAGTCGAAGTCACCGACATCCGAAACAAGATGGCAGACCAGCGGGTCGCTGCCGTGAATGTGGCTCGTGAGATGTACGAAGGCGGTGGGATCGATGCTCTCGAAGTGATCCTGTCGTCCAAGAACCTCGACGATCTCGATCGCAACGTTCAGTACCTCAGATCCTCAGAGGCCGCGCAAACCCGCGTGTTCCAACAACTCGCAGTGCGACAAGAGGAGTTGAAGAACAAGCTTGCAGACCTGAACAAAGCGCGCAAGGCCGAAGTCGCGCAAGCAACCAAGCTCGCGGGGATCAAAGACGAGCTCGATAAGAAGGTCGCGTCGCAGCACGACGAGATAGCCAAACTCCAGAAAGAGATAGCTGCTGCACAACGCCGGCGCGAGCTGGCCGCGGCGCGACGGGCTCGTGCGGCAGCGCGGCGTCGCAAAGCTGAAGCGGCCGCCGCGGCCGCGGCGGCGGTTCGAGCGCAGCAGGCGAGGGCAGCATCGCGCAGCATCGCGGCGGCTCCTCCGTCCGGCTATCAGCCGAATCCGGCCCCCGCCTCCGGCGGTGCGGCAACCGCCGTCCACGCGGCGTTATCGCAGGTAGGGAAGCCGTACGTCTGGGGGGCCGCCGGACCGAGTTCCTACGACTGCTCGGGGCTCACGATGTGGTCGTGGGCGCACGCCGGGGTCTCGTTGCCGCACAGCTCCGCCGCCCAGTACTCGGTTACGGCTCGTGTGTCTAGCTCCGATCTACAGCCCGGAGACCTCGTCTTCTTCGGGTCCCCGATCCACCACGTCGCGATGTACATCGGCAATGGGCAGATGGTCGAAGCTCCTTACACCGGGGCATACGTCCGCGTGGTGCCGCTCAGAACCAGCGACTACGTGGGAGCCGGCCGCCCGGGCATCTAAGTAGAGCCGTTGCAGCCCGGCAAGCTGAACGACGCGATCGCCGTGTGCCAATGGGATCGGGAACTCGACGGGTAGTACTCGTTCGTGTACCAGAACGTGCAGTCGTCCGTTGGATCGATCGCCAGCGACGTGTAATCACCCCAGCGCGGCGTGCCGGTTTGCGAACCGCCCCCCGCGAGGATCTGGGTTTCTCCCAGCGGCATCTGCCCGAGCGCGTCGGCCGGAGCCCGACCCGCGTACGCTATCGATGGAAACGCGTGCGCGCTCGACGTGCTGTACGCGATGGCGATGTCTCCCGATCCATCCATCCCGATACTCCCGACCCAGCGGTTGAGTTTGTTCGGCGCGTACGTTCCATGCTGGTAGAGGACGGGAGTGCCCGACGGGTCGCGTACCTCGAACCAGTCGATCCCCGCATGTCGCTTGGCGCCGGCCTGCACGGTGTGCTGGAAGACCAATGCTTGGTGATCCCCGAAGTTGCGATACACGAGTGGATACATCAGATAGGCGCCGATCCTCGGGACGCCGGCGCTGGCGTCGAGCTTCATCCCCGTTCCCTTTTGAGGGACGCACTGGATCCCCCCTTCGCACAGCTGCGAATCGAACGGGCTCGAGTCCAGCTTCGCGAGCCCGTCGATCTGCGAATGGCGCGGATGATCCCAGTCGGCGAAGAACCCGTAGACAAACACTTTGTCTGCTGGAGCTCCCAGATCGTCGTCACGCAGAACGACCAGATAGTTGGGCGCTCCCGCCGGGGGCGGGTTTGGTCCTTCGACATCCGACGGCAACAGCCCGAACAAGCTCGCGTTCGTGAAGAAGATCAATTGACGAGCGGGCGCGCCGATCAACATGTTCTCGCGGTCGAAAGCGATGATCCCTTGCGCGGTGCCGCCTTTCCGGCCCAGAAGATGCGTCGACATGTAGTAGCCGTCGGACCACACGCCGAATTTCGGGAAGTCGGGCAGCTTGTTCTTCGTGATCCGGAACGAGTACGGAAAATAGGTGCCGGTCGCATCGTCGGATGTCGATACCGCGATGCACTCGCTGTAAGGCCCGGTTGGGCTGCCTCTCTTGTCGAATCTGAATGCAAACTGCGTGAGCAGCCACCGCGAGGCCATCGGGTCGAACTGAACGACGGGATCGCCCCACGCGTGGTTCTTACAGCGGCCGGCGTCCCACAACTTGGCGAGGTAGAAGGGGCCGGCCTCGATCGCCCCCGTCGCCTTGTCGAAGACGGCGACCCGCGCGCCGTGCAGGCCGTTCACCGATTGCACGTACTGGGTGTCCGAGACGTCGCCGATCGGATCGGGAGGAGCCACCCTTGTCCGGTTGTCGATCCCCTCGAACTCGCCCGACGCTCCGGTCGCGTCGCGCTCACCTGGATGCACCGCGACGATCGACCGAGCCGGCCGCGATGTCCCGGGGGCCGCGGCGCGGCGAACGACCGGACGGCGAGCAACGACCGCATGAGCCCGCGTCGTGCCTTTTGCGCCGACGACCGGCGCGACGCATGCAGCTACCGCAACCGCCACCAGGCAGAAGCTCACCCGGCGCGGGGTCACGACGCTACGGCGTTGCAGAGGCCGAAGCGCTGGACGATGGGGTCGGGCTCGGCGCCCCACTACAGGTCGGCATCCGGAACGACGCGATCGCGGTGTGCCACGTGTAGTGGGAGTTCGACGGATAGAACTCGTTCGTGTACCAGAACGTGCAGTCGTCGGTTGGATCGACAGAAAGAGCAGTGTAGTCACCCCAGCGCGGTGACGCCGTCTGCGAGCCATTGCCGGCGATGATCAGGTTCTCTCCCTGAGTCATCGCACCAAGGGTGTCGTTTGCCAGTCGTCCCGTGAACGCGATCGACGGATGCGTGTCCGAGCTCGTCGTGCTGTACGCGAGGCCGATGTCACCGAAGCCATCGAAGCCGATGCTCCCGACCCAGCGACTGAGGGTGTCTGGGGCATACGTGCCTTCCTGGTACAGGGACGGGGTCGTAGACGGGTCGCGGATCTCCATCCAATGGATCCCGGCCTGCCTGGTCGCGCCGACCTTGACGGTGTGCTCCAAGAGCAATGCCTCGTGATCCCCGAAGTTCCGATAGACGAACGGATACATCAGGTACGCGCCCAGCCCCGGATCGCCGGCGATCGCGTCGAGCTTCATCCCCGTGCCTTTCTGGCCCAGGCAATAGAAGTTCCCGTTGCACAGCTTGGTGCTGAAGGCCTGCGGCTTGAGGATCGCCGCGCCGAGGATTTTCGAGTGACGCGGGTGGTCGAAGTTGGCGTAGAACGCATACAGGAAGATCCTGTCCGCATTTGCCCCAACGTCGTCGTCCCGAACGGTCACGAGGTAGTCAGGAGCCCCGGCCGGCGGAGGTGTCGTCCCTTCGACATCCGAAGGCAATAGGCCAAACAGTCCTTTGTTAACGAAGAAGATCTGCTCGCGCGCTGCCCCTCCGGTCAGCATGTTCTCGCGGTCGAAAGCGATGATGCCCTGCTGCTTGTATCCCAGCTGCCCGAACAGGTGGATCGACATGTAGTAGCCGTCGGACCACACACCGAACTTCGGGAAGTCCGGGAACTGCTTCTTCGAGATCAGATACGAGTACGGGAAGTAGCTGCCCGTCGCGTCTTCGGACGTAGAGATCGCGATGCACTCGTTGTAGGGGGAGATGGGATTGCCGAAGTCGTCGAACTGGAAGGCGAACTGGCTGAGCACCCAGCGCTGGGCAAGCGGGTCGAACTGCACCACGGGGTCGCCCTCTCCGTGCTTCGCGCAAAGGCCCTTCCCCTGCCACAGGTCGTCGAGCAGGAACGTGGCGGTTGCCGAGCCCGAGGCCTTGTCGTAGACGCCGATCTTCGCGCCCTTGAGGGTATTCACCGCTTGGACGTATTGGGTAGCAGATACGTCTCCCGTGGGATCCGGCGGGCTGATGGTCGAGTTGTTCGAGATGCCTTCGAAAACCTGCGCGGGCGAGGACGCTTGGCTCAATCTATGCGCCCGTCGTCCATTCGACCGAGCGATCTCACGCACGGGCCGCGACCGCTGTGCGGCCGGAGCGTTGTGCACGACAGGGTTCGATGCGATCGAACGATCCGCCCACCGCGCGACGCGCGGAGTGTGCCGGGCAGAGGCCCCCCCCGCGCTCACCGTGACGGCGATTGCGACCCCCATCACCAACGCGACGAAAGCAGCAAGTGGTCGACGGACGCGGAACGCGGATCGATGTGAGTTCATGGCTCCTCTTGGTCTCAGGGAATGATGAGTGGAGCCTATTGTCCTTCAGGAGGGGTCGATACCGGCGACATCTCCTTTTTCTGCGCGACGAAATGGTCGCGGCAACCGTCCGAGCAGAAGTAGAAAGTTTTCCCATCTGCCGTGGCCCGTGCAGGGGCGGACGCGATCTCGACCTGCATTCCGCACATGGGGTCGATCGCGTAACCGGCCCCGCCTCCGTAACGCTCGCGATTGCGGTACAGCCAGTACAGCAAAGCAAACAGCCCCAGGAAGATGACATTGAGCACGCTCGTGTAGTTGAACGAGAATCCCGTCATCACGATCTGTACGGGCCGCGTCTTGGGTATCAGGTCGAACCAATAGAAGAGCCCTTCGACGACGAGCCCGGCGGCCGCCATCACGCCCCAGAAGAGCAGCGTGAGCCGTAGAGCCAGACGTCCGCCGTAGTACTTCCGGTAGATCAGGACCAACGGCAGCGCGATCAGGTCGGCGAAGACGAACGACACGACGCCGCCGAAGGTGATTCCGCCGGTCCACAGGGCAGCTGCCAGGGGAACGTTGCCGATCGAGCAAACGAAGCTGATGATCGCAAGGAACGGCCCGAGCACGACGTTCTCCAGTGCGGACCAGAACCCATGCCCGGTGATGAACAACGACCGCCAGAAGCCAACCGGCACGGCGACGTCGGCGAACCCGGCGATGACGAACCCGATCACCAGTTCCTTGCGGAGCATGGTCAGGTCGCT
>JBHELU010000280.1:0-10600 GCA_046262955.1 Actinomycetota bacterium
GTTGGGAGTTGTGTGGCTGCTCGGATAATCGTCCACGGCCACTTCTACCAACCTCCGCGCGAGGACCCCTGGACGGGGGTCATCGAGGAACAACCGTCGGCAGCGCCGTCCCACGATTGGAACCAGCGCGTGCACGCGGAGAGCTACGCGCCGAACGCGTGCGCCGAGATCATCGTCGACGGTCAAGAGAAGGTCGTCAACAACTTCGAACGCATCAGCTACAACGTCGGCCCGACGCTCTTGAAGTGGATGGAAGACACCGATCCGGAAACGTACCGGTTGATCGTCGGGGCGGATGGCAAGGTGCGTTCGTCAACCGGATACGGCAACGCGCTGGCGCAGGCCTTTCACCACACGATCCTGCCGCTGTCCCCCGCGCGCGATGCCCGCACTGAGATCCGTTGGGGCAAAGCCGACTTCCGCCATCGGTTCGGCCGCGATCCCGTGGGGATGTGGCTTCCCGAGACTGCCTGCAACGACACGGTTCTCGGCCTTCTCATCGAGGAAGGGATCTCGTTCACCATCCTTGCCCCCGGCCAAGCCGGCTACTGGCGAAAGGTCGGCGACGATCACTGGGTCGACGCTGTTGAAGAACCGATCGAGACGCGCATCCCGTATCGGTACTTCCATCCCGACGGTTCGGGAGGCTCGATAACGCTCTTCTTCTACGACGCCGACATCGCGCGGGCGGTGGCCTTCGAGCAAGGCGCGTCTTCCGCCGAGAACTTCCTGGATCTTTTCGTGGACAAAGTTGCCGACGCCGGCGTCGTTCACACGGCAACCGACGGCGAGACCTACGGCCACCATCACAAGTTCTCCGAGCTTGCCCTCGCGTATGCGTTGTTCGACGACGCTCCGGCGCGAGGCATCGAAACCACGAGCTACGAAGGTTGGCTCGCGTCCTCCGAACCGAGCTACGAGATCCAGATCGCGCCGGGCGAAGGTAGTTCGTGGTCGTGCGCTCACGGTGTCGGGCGCTGGTCGCGCGACTGCGGATGCTCGACCGGCGGCGAGCCTGGGTGGAACCAATCGTGGCGCGCGCCCCTTCGTGCAGCCTTGGAGATAGTCAAGAGCGCGGCCGACAGAACCTTCGTCTCTCAAGCCCACGCACTCTTGCGCGATCCGTGGGCTGCCCGCGACGAATACGTCGACGTCGTTATCGGTGCGGAAGACCTCGATAGCTTCCTCGGACGACACCTGACAACCGAGGCGACGGACCGAAGCCGAGCCGCTCTACTCCTCGAGCTCCAGCGCAACGCGATGGCGATGTTCACGAGCTGCGCGTGGTTCTTCAACGATGTAGGCGGCATCGAAACCGTGCAGATCCTGCGTTACGCGGCCCGCGTCTTCGACCTACTCGATCAGGTCGACGGCATGCAGCCGCTGCAACCGTTCCTGGAGACCTTGGGCCGCGCCCACAGCAACGACCCCGACATCGGCACCGGCGCCGACGTCTACGAAAAGATCGTGGCACGCTCGCCTCTGGCATCGTCGTGATCAGACGGGCCAAAGATTCGGACATCTCCACGATTCAAACGATCGAACAAGAGGCGGGCGAGCTCTTCCGCGGCATCGGGATGGAAGATGTTGCCGACGATCCGCCACCCTCTGCCGACGAGCTCAGAGAAAGCATCGAAGATGGTCGGCTGTTTGTGTTCGAGACCGCCGACCACGACGTATCCGGTTACATCCTTCTTGAGTCGGCGGATAACGAGTGTCACATCGCGCAGGTCAGCGTCTTGCCATCACATTCCAGACTGGGGATCGGTCGAACCCTGATCGATCACGCGTCCCGTTTTGCCAAAGCATCCAGCCAACCCGCTCTCACGCTGACTACCTTCCGCGATGTCCCGTGGAACGCTCCGTACTACGAACGTCTCGGCTTCGAGATCATCGAAGGTGACGCGATCGGACCCGAATTGAAAGAAGCATTCGACAAAGACAACCGTTTCATCGGCGACCGCGTCTGCATGCGCCGCCCCATCAGCTAGCGCCCGGGAGGGCGCTCGGGTCGACTCCTTTCGCCACTCCGGAACAAGACGGTCCCTCGGGGACACGCTCCGCTCCTGCTAAGCGGGGCCCGCGCCTCGCTACGCTCGGGGTCTTTCCGCCCCGCTTAATGGCAGATGGTCCCCGCCGGGACCGTCTGTCCCGTCGTGGCTAACTCAGGCGCGAGGGCGAGCGCATCGCCGGTGCGCACCCTTTCGCATTAAGCGACCCCGAAGAGCCCCGCCTAGGCGGCGCGTGGGTCGCTTACGAAGAGCGGAGCGAGGTGCGCGAGGCGATGCGTCGATCCGAGCGCCGGTCAGGAGCGGCTAGAACTTGCCGGTGTACTTGATGATGTCGATCCCGCGGTTGTAGTCGATCACGTACAGGATGCGTTTCGTGATCCAGTACGGCGACGAGGCCTCGGTCGTCCCGAAGGGCAGGAAGTAGCCGACCTCGCTGATCTTTCCCGTATCGCTGACGCGCAGGAAGCGAGTGCCGTGCTCGTACCATCCCATCGCGACCAGGCCCCCATTGTCGTAGGTCTGATGAGGCTGGAACCAGTGCGCGCAGTACGTGTTGTCGGGTGACTGTCCGTCGGTCGGCAGGCCGTTGCCCTCGCCGAAGTCATCGATCATGTTGAAGGTGTGGGATTGACGCCAGTGCGTCGCGTCCCACGTCATGAACTGGCCCGAGCCCTTGTCCGAGCAGTTCCCCGTGCTTTCTCCACCGACGAGCAGGAACTTGTCGTGACCCTTCTCCGGCCACAGGTTCGCGTGGATGAACCGACCGTCTTTGTTGGCGCCGGTAGCAAGGATCTTCGGATGCGTAGGGTCTTGGCGCGCGTCGAGCATCAGGATCGGCTGGGTCGACGTCACGATGATCCCGGGCCGGACCTCGGTCACGTCGTGGAAGCTCCTCGCCGGGCTCCCCTTCGCCCAGTTGCCCACGATCGTTGGGTGCGCAGGTTTCCTGATGTCGACGATCTCGCCTTCGGAGCCGTACACGTAGGTGCAGTCGAGGACGCAACTAAGGGTGTGCTGAGCGGCTCCCGCGAGCTGCCCGATGATCTGAGGGTTGGTCTTGTCTTCGACGTCGATCACGTACAGCGAGTTTGCGCCGACGTCAGCGGGCGACGTCGCATTGGGCTGGGTGAACGCGCCCACCACGAGGATCCTGCCGTTCGTGTCGACGTCTTCTTGAGGGAACTGCGGTGTCTCGGGCAGCACCAGCTGACCGACGCGCTGAGGGTTCAACGCATCGCTGACGTCGTATATCTCGAGATCCTGCCCCGAGTTCACGTACAGGTAGTGATCGACCAGCCGGCTGCCCGACGAGTCGGTGTTCACGGGGATGTTGGTGATGAACTCCGCGTTCTTGGCGAAGTAGCCGGGCCCTGGATCCGCTGTGCGAGCCGATGCCAGCGGTGCCTGCGCGATGGGCGCAGCTGCGACTGTAAGAGTGACCAATATTCCAAGAAGTGCGCGTCTCATAGTTTTCCCGTCCATTTCAAGATGTAGAAACCGTTCTCGTAGTCGATGCCGTACACGATTCGATCGGTCACCCAGTACGAAGCCGACGTATCTGCCGCATAGGGCAAGAAGTAGCCTGCGAGTTTGATCTTCCCTTCGGGAGACACGTCAAAGAACCGCATCCCGTGGTCGTAGAAACCCGACGCCACCAGGCCCCCGTTGTGAAAAGTGGGGTTCTCCTGGAACCAGTGGGAAGAGCACCCCTGAGTGTTCGCCGGCGGGCTTCCGTCGATCTCGTCCCCGTTGGCAACGTGGTAATCGTCGGTCATCGTCATCGTGTGGGTCTTCCGCCAGTTCTTTGTGTCCCACACCATGAAGGACCCATTGCTGCTACCGCAGCGAGGTTGGAAGTTCGTTTCTCCGGTCGCAAGCGCAAAGCGGTCGCTACCGGAGTTGGGCCAACGTGACTAGTGGATGAACCGCTTATCTGCGTTCCCGCCGACGGCAAGCAGTTTCGGATGGATCGGATCGCGCGCGTCCAGGTACATCATCGGCTGAGTCGCAGTCAGCACGAACCCCGGCTTGACCTCGACGACGTTGTGCCCCTGCTGGCCCGGCAGGCCCTTGTTCCACAAGCTGTGGATCACCTTGGGATGCGAAGGGTCGTGCAAGTCCACGATCGCGCCGGTCGATCCCCATAGCCACTTGCAGTCGAAGAGGCATGCCATCGTGTGATTGGCCGCCTGGAACTGAGCTCCGGTTGTCGTGTCGACGGAAGCAACCTCGGTGGGATTCGTCTTGTCTTCGACGTCGTACACGCGCAGGATGTTTCTTGGAACCGACTCCGAGAAGATCAGCACGTTACCGTTCGTTGCAACGTTCTCGTTCTCGAAGCTCACTGGGTCACCCGACTTTGCGAGCGGCGTGGTGCTGAGCAGCTGTGGCTTGGTCGGATTCGACACGTCGTAGATCGACAAACTGCGCCAGCTGGTCGTGTACATGTAGTGGCCGATGATCCGGGCGCCGGTCGCGGTGCCGGCTTCGAACGGCACGTAGTCGACGAACTGGACGTGGTCCGATGCGACCCCGAAAGGCGTAGGTCCAGAGTCGTTTGCGGAAGCTGCCGTAGGTAAGACGAGCGCCGCACACGCCAGCGCAGCCGCTAAGCGCGACGCCCTACCCCGCAGCCTGAGAGCGGTCATGACCAGAGATTCTGCGGAGCGGGGCTTTCTCCTGTTCCCTAACCCGGCCTTACGGAACGGTTCACCCCTAATATCCGTAGGTCAACGTCGATCGGGGAGAGTGATTCGTGGAGAGAGATGCTCGTGCCAAGGGTCCGGCGATCGATCTCGAAGCTTTGGAAGCACATGCCGGAGACCTCTACCTGCATCGATTCGTAGAGGCAGTTCGAAAGGTCAGGGGCGAGTTCGGCCGGTACCTGCGCCTACGTGCGGGAGACGAGGTTGCGATCCGAGCCGCTGCGGACGGGAGCTCGGACGTTCTCGATCAGGTCAAGGTCGAAGAGGCAGAGGGTTGAGCGAGTAGCTTCTCGCATCGCATGGAAGAAGACGCGACCACCCTCTCATCCCTGGCTGCCATCCCGCAACGCGTTGCCGCGCTGGTTGAGCTGCTCACCAATCTCGATCAGCGCATCATCGCGACCCTCGACGGTCTCGACGACATCCACAGAACCATCACCGGCTTCGACGAGCTGTCGACACGCGCCGACTCCGTGGCTGCCGACCTCGAAAAGAGGATCGTCGCTATGGACGAGCGGTTGAACCGTGACCTCGATGACTTGAAAGAGCTGCTGGTCGCAAAGATCGGCGAGGTCGACGCGAAAGACGTCACCGGCCGCCTTGATCGGATCGAACAAGCGATGGTCAAGATCGAGCGCGCCACGGTTCGTTTGGATCGAACGGTCGAGGGCGCGGTCGAAGCGCTTCCCGATTTCGTAACCAAGCGTGTCAAGTCCGAAGCGCGCAAGAAACCCTAAAAGGAATCCCTACACAAAGAGGAGGCCCGAAGGCCTCCCCTGTTGCTGGCGCCTGCTACAGCGGCCAATTTCCTTACTCAGATCCTTACTTGCCGTCGTACTCCAGGATGTCGAAGCCACGGCTGTAGTCGATCGCGTAGACGATCTTGTGGTTGACCCAGTGGTCGGCCGAAGTCGAGCCGCCGTACGGCTCGTACCAACCCGTGACCGTCAACTTGCCGGTCTTCGAGTCGACGTTGAAGAACTTCGATCCGTGCTCGTAGAACCCGTCCGCAACGATGCCTCCGTTGTGGAAGTCGTCACGAGCCTCGAACCAGTGTGCCGAGCAACCGAGTGCGTTTGCCGGCGGGTTACCGTCGACGATGTCGCCGTTGACGGCCTTGTAGCTGGAGACCTCGGTGAACGTGTGGGTCTTCTGCCAGCCCTTGGTGTCGAACACCAGGAAGCCACCGTTCTGTTGACCACACTGCGGCTGGAAGTTCTTCTCTTCCTGAACCAGGATGTAGCGGTCCTTACCCTGCCGTGGCCATGCGATCGAGTGGATGATCGACGAGGTGTCGCTGGCCGGTCGCGCGCCCTGCGCCAGAAGCTTCGGGTGCAGCGGGTCACGGATGTCGAAGTAGTGGAACGGGCCCGACAGTGGAGCGTCAAGCGCGAAGCCATTCTTGACCTCGGTGACGTCGTGCGCACCGCCGGTAAAGCCGAGCTCCTTCAACCAGTCACCGATCTTCTTGGGCTTCGCAGGATCGTGAACGTCGATGATCGAGCCGCTGGAACCCAGCAGGTAGTGGCAGTGAAGGATGCAGCTCATGGTGTGCTCACCAAGGCCACTCGTCTGCGACAGCAGGGTTGGGTTCGTCTTGTCCTCGACGTCGTAGATGTAGAGGATGCTGCGCGGCGTCGTCTCGGAGAAGACAAGGAACTTGCCGTTCGTAGACACGTCCTCGTTCTCGAAACGAGCCGGATCGCCTTGAGTCGTCGCGTCCTTCGCGAAAGGCGTGAGCGACAGAAGCGTCGGGTTCGTTGGGTCCGGCTTGGTGTCGTAGATCGAGAACGAACGCCAGCTGGTGACGTACAGATAACGCCCGATCAGGCGCGAGCCGGTAGCCGTTCCTACCTCGAACGGCACGAACCGCACGTACTGCACGTTGTCGGACGTGACGCCGTACGGACCAGGACCGGCGTGCGAGATCGCCGGCGTGAGTGCGAGCATCATGCCGAGCACACTCAGCAGTGCCAACAACCGCTTCATCTTGTCCTCCTTATTGGTTCGGTCGGTGGGTAGTTCGCCCTAGAGAGTCCCGCTCCTGCCTGAAACGCGAGATTGATTCGCTGGGTTTGTTCCTTATGTGCGCGTGTGCTGATCCGCGGACACAACCTCTCCAACCACCCGAACGCACGCCCACGCCAGGGCGAGGAAAGCCGCTCCGAAGATGGCCGCGGCCCCCACGGGGAAGGTGCGGCGCTGCGCGCGGTACGCCGTCATCGCGTACTGCTGTTGTTCCTGATAAGCGTCGTATGCAGCAGCGAATGCAGCTTGAGGCTGCTCCTGCTCCTGTGTCGCCGAGCCGACGTTGGCTTGAACCTGGGACTGCGATTGCGTAGACGAAGAGACGCTCGTGATGGGCGGCGGCGGAGGCGGCGGAAGCGCCAGTAGGGGGAGAGGAGCAGCGGCAAGCCCGGCCAAGATCGCGGGAAGGGAATGGTTCTTGGGGAGCTTCTTGCACACGACCGTGATGCGCGCCGACATCACGTTGGCAGGAGTGCGCGCGTCTACACCTACCGGGAACGAGCGCCCGCCTGAACCGAGCGGGCAGTGAACGCCGACGTTGAAGCGGAGTGCGTGGCTCGACTGCAGAACGACGTTGGTGTAGCCCGTTGGGTCGACACCGTCCACGACCTTGGACGATCCGTGCGCGGCGAAATCGACCGCCGCGGTGGTCCGGATCGCTTTCAGAGATTCGGTTATCGCGTCCGCTAGTCCCGTCGATCCGTCGAGTTGCTCTGTGCTGAGACGGCACATGATGGGAGCGCCGGGCGCCACATCGGCCACACCGTCTCCATTGCAGTCGACTCCACCCGCAGGTGCGACCGTGTTCGTCCCGGCCGCGAGGTGCGTCAGGTCGGGAACCGACTTGGGTTGTGTCGCGATCCCGATCGCGTGGATGTCCTTGGCATTCAAGGCGCCCAGCACGTCGTCCCATGACGGGATGTGCGGAGGCGGTTGGACGTCCGCGGGATCGGGGCTCTGGAAGCTGTGACCGAAGTTCTCGTCGGTCGCCATCACGACGACGCGCAACGAGTTCTTGCGGAAGTCGGCCTGCAGACCGGGCGGCACGTCGTGACCCAAGGGGCCAGGCGGATACAGGTCCTGGCCCTCGCCCGTGGCGGTTTGGTACAGCGCGCCGAGCTGAGCGTCGTAGCGGCCCCCGCCTTCGGGAACGAGCTGCTTCAAGGTCGAGATCAGCGTGCCGGTCGGCGGGGAGATGTCGAGGTCACGGTGGTACACGTATTCGGGCTCTTGCTGGCGCGGAGGGAACGCGTCGGGATACGAACGGAACGAACCGACACCTATGTGCAGGTCGACGTTTTGGGCGGCCAGACCTTGTTCGATCCGCACCGCCTGGGTGAGCATCGCCGACAGAGTTTTGCGCATGCTGCTCGACGTGTCCAGCAGGAAGTACACGTCCAGCGGAAGCGGCCGGTTGGGAAGGTTCACCACATACGGAAGCCGTCGCGACTGTCCGGGCTTCAGCACTATGCGCCGGTTGCTCGGCGCCAGGCTCGGGGGAACCACCGGCGGCAGGTTGACCGGCTGCACGAACGGAAGGTTGAGCGCAGCCTGCTTGGGGATCTGGATCGTCGCAGCCGTCGACCCGTAGGAGACGATGTTGCTCGACGTATAGCCGTAGAACGACGTTTCGGTCGAAACGAGGTCGGTAACTCCTGCGACCGGCGGCTTCAGGTTCACGAATGCGTATGCCGCCGAGTAATAGCCGTAGATGCTGCCGGCCGCGGATATCGCGATCGCGTCCGACGACGCACCGTGCGTGATCGACGTCACTGGTGACGGAGCTTCGTACTTGAGCCACTTGGTGCCCCCGTTGTCCGACCGCTCGTAGTCCTTGTGCGTCGGACGGAAGGCAATGACGCGGGCGATGTGGCCGGGTTGGTGGAAGACGTCGACGGCCGAGACCGGCGTCGACGCGAACTCGTTGACTGCGATGAACGTCGCGCCCCCGTCGACCGAGTGATACAGGCCGTTACTCCCCCATCCCCAAAGTTGGGTCGGATCGATCGGATCGACCGCGAAGTTCCGCATAGCGCGCTGCGGCGACATGTCGGTCGGCCCAGTCCGCAACGTCCAAGAAGCACCCGAGTCCGTGCTCGCGTACAACGCGTCGAGCACGCCGTTGCCGTTGTCGATGCCCAAGAAGGCGCTTGTCGGCGGGGTTTGCGCAACGCGCAGGATGTCGGGCTCGCCTACAGGGGGAAGCCCCGTGTCCGCCGGGGCCCACGACTGACCCGAATCGCGGCTGACGACGACGTGAGGCCTGAGCACACCCTGATCGTTTTCGGCAACCGTCAGATAGACGTTGTTAGACGCGCCACCCGAGTGTGGGATGACGATCGACTTGATCGTCGCGTTGGTCCGCGAGTACTGGTAGTTCTGATCCGGAGTTGCAGGTAGCACGAACACGGGAAGCCACGTGCAACCGCCGTTCACGCTCGACATCACGACCGATCCGTTCGTTGCGAACTCGTAGTTCTCTCTGAACGGGTCGATCGCCACGTCGGTGATCTTTTGAGGTCCCAGCTTGAAGTGAGGTTTGGCAACGAGCACCCATTTGCCGACACCACGGATGGCGCCCGGCACCCGGCACCCGGAAGCGGCTTGCGCGGCGCTCGCTGCGCCGACGGCGACGATGGGGCCGGCCACGACGGCCAGCGCGAGCAGCGCGCTCACGTGGCGACGCAACCGCCTGGATCGCCGTCCTTGCCTCACGGATCCCTCCTAGGTCGCGCGTGGATAGAAGAGAGCAAATCCCCCTAAGTGACGGATATGACGTCGGGGCTCGAAATCCTCTACTTGCAGGGCCGGATCGCCCGCCTCTTACGCCGGATGACGTAGGGGCTCGGGTCCTCTGAGCTGCGGTTATGTCGAGCGGGCCTTGGAGCCCGAAGAGCCCGCCGGCTTTTCGGCTCCTTCCGGCGAGGCGCCGTTCGAGCTCACCCCCATCAGAGTGGGCTCCAGGGCCACCGAGGACAGCTCTTTCTCGAGGGCGGGGCCCTCGATCGTTTCTTCGCTCTCGAGCCTGGTTGCCAGCGAGTCGAGGAACGGCTTGTGGCTCTTGAGCAGATCCAGGGCTTTCTTCTCGGCCGATCTCAGAAGCTCGTCGATCTCTTTCTCCATCTCTTCGTGCGTTAGCTCGGACAGGTCGGCGACCCCCAGGTCGTTGCCAAGGAACGCGTCGGCGTCCTTGGCGAGCAACCTGCGGCGGCGAGTCCCCATCCCGAACCGCCCAACCATGTCGCGGGCCATGTCGGTGGCCTGCTCGAGGTCCTGCTCGGCCCCCGTCGACGGCTCGCCGAACACGATGTTCTCGGCAGACAGGCCGCCCATGGCGATAACGATCTGAGCGAACAGCTGGGTGCGGGTAAGAAGCAGCGCCGCTTCGGTCTGAACCGTCGTCATCCCCAGCCCGCGCCCGCGTTGCAGGATCGTGATGCGGTGGACATCGGTCGCATGACCTGCCGCAGCGGCCAAGATCGCGTGACCGGACTCGTGATAGGCGGCGCGGTGTCGTTCCTCCTCGGACAGTACGCGTCCGCGTCGCTTGGGACCGGACAGAACTCGCTGGATCGCCTCTTCGAGCTCGTCGGTCTCGATCGAGGGGTTCCCCGCTCGGACGGTCAGCAACGCCGCTTCGTTGATCACGTTTGCGAGGTCGGCTCCCGAGAATCCCGGCGTCCTTCTAGCTAGATATTCGAAGTCGACGTTGGGCGAAATGGGCTTGCCCCGGGCGTGAAGCTCGAGGATCGCTTTTCGCCCTATCGAGTCGGGTTGCTCGACGGTGACGTGACGGTCGAACCGGCCGGGACGCAGCAACGCGGGGTCCAGGATGTCGGGACGGTTGGTCGCGCC
>JBHELU010000281.1:0-9245 GCA_046262955.1 Actinomycetota bacterium
GGTTTCTACATCGGGTGGGCGACCTTTGCGACTGGAAACGTCCTTAGTCCGCTGCGCTTCATGGTCTACCTCCACTTGATCGCGGTCACTCTCCTCGCGTCGTATCGAACCGGAGTGAAGGTCGCGTTGTGGGATTCCATCGTGATCTACGCGGGTTACTGGGCACTGTCCAATGGGTTCTTCGGCCCCCCCGGCATCGTTAGACCACAGTTCAGCCAAATGTGGATGTTCATGGGCGCATTCTGGTTGGTAGTTGCTGCGACCGCTGTTTGCTCGTCCATCAACGAACGTCAGTTGCGACGGGGTAAGCACGAAGCAGAAGCATTCGCGCGTCTCGCGCAAGACCTCGAAACCGAAGAAGAGGTCGGCGCGATCGCGCAGAAGCTTGCCGAGCAGACCGCAGAGGCGTTCGACTGCAAGCGCATCGCCGTGATGGCCGTCGACGACGGTGTCATGAGCCTGATCGCAGGGATCGATGTCCCAGTCGCTGCATCCGCCGATCAGCCCGACTCTGTGATGCAACGCTCTTGGGAGAAACGCGAACCGATCGCCGTGGCAGCTCTCGATCCGGCAACGGATCCCGCACTTGCTGAGCTACTCCCCGGAGCGGTCAATCTCCTCGTCTTCCCACTCTTGGCCGAGGGCCGCCCTCAGGGCGTCATCGTCGTCGAGTGGGGCAAAGACGATGTCGACCGTCGAACGCTTCGGGCCATGAATCAGTTCGCTTCGCACGGTTCGCTTGCTCTTCACAGCGCCCGGTTGCTCCGCACCATCAAGCGTTTGGCAGAGACGGATGGGCTTACGGGTGTCGCCAACCGGCGGAACTTCGAGGAGACCTTGGCTCGCGAGCTATCACGGTCCGCTCGCAACGACGAGGACCTGTCGCTCGTGATGCTCGACATCGACCACTTCAAGTCCTTCAACGACGACTATGGGCATCAGGTCGGGGATGATGTTCTGGTTCAAGTGGCAGCGGCCGTCGCGAACGTGTGCCGCGACTTCGACACCCCGGCACGCTACGGAGGGGAAGAATTCACGGTGATCCTCCCGACGTGCTCTCGCAAAGAAGCCACGCAGGTTGCGGAGAGGATGCGAGCGGCGATCCGCAGGGTCGAGTCGCCCCGACCGATCACGATCAGCGTCGGTATCGCAACGTCTCCAATGTCGGGAACCGAAGTCGATTCGCTCGTCCGAGCTGCAGACTCGGCTCTCTACGATGCCAAGAAACGCGGCCGCGACCGAGTTCGCGTGGCTCCGATGAAGCCCAAGGTCGGGGCCGGCATCCGTTAGCGATACACCTTCCGCCGGAACACATCCGTCGATAGGGAGGCCACCCGGTCGAGGATTAACACCCCGTCCAGGTGATCCAATTCGTGCTGTAAGGCGCGTGCTTCGAAACCTTCCGTAGCGATCTCGATCTGCTCACCCTCCGGCGACGTACCGGCGACGACGATCGAATCTGCCCGGATCACGTTCGCCGTTAGATCGGGCACACTCATGCATCCTTCTCTTCCTACGACGCTGCCCTCGATGGACAAGACGGCCGGTTCTTCTAAAGCTACGAGGCCATGGCAGGTGGTCGTCTTCGGATGATTCGTAACGTCGACGACGAATGCCCGTGCAGCGACACCGATCTGATTGGCGGCGAGGCCGACGCATGCCGGCGACGAGTACATCGTGTCGACCAAGTTTTGGATCAGCTCAGATCCGCCGGCACCCTTCGCTACTTCTTTGAGAACGGGATGGGGCAAGCGGAGCACGGGCCGGACGGTCACGCCTAAAGAAGGTCCGGTTCGATCGGGTGGATGCTTACGTCTACTCCCAGATCGCTACGAAGTGCAGCCAGTTTCTGCTCGAGCGCGCCACCACCCGTCAGCACGACCTCGAGCATGAGCGCGTAAACCGGTTGATCGTCACTTCCGATGACCCGCGAGGTCAGATCGGTGATGTTTGCGCCGGCCGCGGCGAGCAGCTCGGTTACAGCAGAAACGATCCCGGGACGATCGGATCCGTACACAGACACCATGTGAGTCGGTGGGACGACGTGGACATCCGCCTCTTCCAACGGCCTGACCGACGCCAGTAGGTCAAGGCTGTCGGCCGTTGAAGCGAGCGCCCGCTCTAATTCGTTGGCCTCCTTGCCGGAGCAACTCACGATCATGGTCATCGAGAAATGCCCGCGAAGGATCGTGGACGTGACATCTTCCAGATTGCAGCCGCTGTCGAAGAGCACTTTCGTCGTGGCGGCCGCTATTCCCGGTCGATCATTGCCGATCACCGTCACCGCGAAATGGTTGGGCTTTTCTGCGCTCATACTCGAACCCTATCGACCACGCGACTCCTCGACCCATTCGGTGAGCTCCGAAGCAGTCATGAAGTTGAGGATGCGCGCTCGTGGGATCTCGGCCTCGATGGCAGCCGCCACACCTATATCGACGAAGTGCATCTCCCAGTCGACGTGAGCGTCGGTCCCGATCGAGAACATGCATCCCGAATCCGACGCAGCTTGCAGCATTTCAACGTCTAGATCCTGACGGTTCGGGTGGGTATTGATCTCGAGCGCAGTGTGGTGAGTAACTGCTGCTTCGAAGACTCGCGGCCAATCGGCGATCACCCCGAGCCTGGAGCTGAACATGCGGCCGCGAGGATGGCCGAGGATCTGAACGTCGGGATTCGACACCGCCCCGATAGCCCGAGCTGTCTGGTCTTCGCTGCGCCTCAACTTCGAGTGGAACGACCCCACGACGATGTCGAGGTCCTTGACCTCGTCATGTGACAGGTCTCCGGTGCCGGTCTGATCCAGGTTCATCTCTACAGATCTCAACACCCTGAAATCGTCGCCCGCTGCAACGAAACGCTCGTTCAAGGCGGTAAGTGCCGCGTACTGCTCTTTCATCTCTTCGATCGACATGCCGCCGGCGATCTTCAAGCCCACCGAATGGTCGGTGATCGCGATGTACTCGTAGCCGAGTGCGATCCCGGCGGCGGACATCTCGGACGCAGTCAAGGACCCGTCACTGGCAACTGTATGCATCTGAAGATCGCCGCGTAACGACCGTTTGTATTCGGGACGCGCTGCCGTCACTCCGAGCGCGTGCGCGAAGGACATGAACCCTCTGCGCGTGTCGGGAAGTTCCGGGATCTCGGGCGGATCGTTCAGCCACGACCTGACCAGTCCCGAGAGCCGGGGGCCGAGAGCACTGAGATCGGTAAGCGGTCGGCCCTGGTCGAGCACGTCGGCAGCTTGCTCCGGCCACATCATTGCGTGCCGGGCGGCCCGGCGGTAAGCGCGTTGGCGTTGCCCCTCGCGCTCCTCCCCCGCCCGTGCCAGGAGCTCAGAGATCTGAGCGTTCTCGAGCGTCACCGTGCGAATGTAGGGGTCATGACTTTGCCTTTTCCTCCACCACTTCAGCCGATGCTTGCGAAGTTAGCCGATGAGATCCCAACCGGAGACGGGTGGCTGTACGAGCCAAAGTGGGACGGCTTCCGCGCGATCGTGTGGTGCGATCCTCCCGAGCTGGTCATCCACAGTCGCGACCAGCGCGACCTGAAGCGTTATTTCCCAGACTTGATCGAGCCCCTCAAAGCTTCGCTCCCGAAAGGCGCGGTGGTCGACTGCGAGATCGTGATCCCGTCCGATCACGGGCTCGCGTTCGAATCGCTTTTGATGAGGATCCATCCCGCCGAGTCGCGCGTGCGGATGCTGAGCCAGGAAACTCCTGCGAGCGTCGTCGTGTTCGACCTTCTCGGTCTGAAGTCCAAGGACCTTCGCAACGAACCGCTCGAAGCGCGTCGCGCGCTACTAGAGAGCGCGGTCGGCAAGCCCGTGACGCCTGCGAAGCTTCAAAAGCTCGCCAGGGGCAAGGGTCTCGAGGTGGTGATCGGTCCTGCCACGTCAAACTCCAGCACGGCGGACCGCTGGTTCTGGGACCTCGAGGAACTTGGTCTCGACGGGATCGTGGCGAAGCGATTGAGTTCGTCCTACCTGCCGAACAAGCGAGGGTGGATCAAGGTCAAGCACAAAAGAACCGCGGACTGCGTCGTAGGTGGCTACCGGCTGTCCAAATCCAAGGACGGCATCGGATCGCTCCTTCTAGGTTTGTATCGAGGATCGGTCCTTCATTACGTCGGTCACACCTCGTCCTTCAAGGCTGCCGAGCGCCGGGAGCTACTCGCGTTGATGAACGAGCACAAGGGTGAAGGTGGGTTCTCGCACGGTCGTTCACCCGGCGGACCGAGCAGATGGGCTCACGACTCGGAGACCAACTGGTTTCCCGTCAAACCCGATCTCGTCTGCGAAGTGAGCTACGACCACCTGCAAGGCGACCGGTTCCGCCACGCGACGACGTTCCTCAGGTGGAGGCCGGACAAACCCCCGGCAGAATGCACTTACGACCAATTAGATCACCCATAAATTAGCAAGCTCTTGAAACATGAGGCCCGCGGCGCGCTTCGCTATGCAGCGCCACAGCTCCGCTGAGTGCGGAATTGGGATTCCTAGTCGGCCTCAGAGCGATTTCTTGCGGCGCGAAGGACTGACGCGTCGAGGTTCGTTGGCCCCCTTGGGGAAATGCGGCGGTAACGGTGCCTCCTCAACGCCGCGACCCTCGTCCTCATCTGCTAAAGCGAGCAGGTCCTCGAGCGATCCCGGATGTGAATCGATCTCTGCACCCGGATCGCCGATCGAACGGAATCTGTCCGGAACGGTTTCGAGGGTGAATGCCCCTGGGTCCACATCGGAAACCTCGTCCCAAGAGATCGGGGTCGAGACCCGCGCTTCCGGCACCGGTCTGACCGAATAGGCGGACGCGATCGTGCGGTCGCGCGCGTTCTGGTTGTAGTCGATGAAGACTCCGAACCTCTCCTCTTTCCACCACGCAGTGGTCGAGATGTCCGGCACCTTTCTATTGACTGCGCGAGCGAATGCGAGAGCTGCCCGGCGAACCTCCGTGAACGTCCACCGAGGCTCTATCCGCACGTAGATGTGCATCCCGCGCTTTCCTGAGGTTTTGGGCCACCCGACCAATGAAACTTCGCTCAAGACGTCCCGCGCTGCCAGCGCGGTCTCGCGAACGTGCTCGTACGGAACGTCCGGGGTCGGGTCGAGATCGACGCGTAGCTCGTCGGGGTGGTCGACGTCTCCTTTGCGGACCGGCCACGGGTTCAAGTCGATGCAACCGAGGTTCATCGCAAAGGCGACGTGAGCTGCATCTGCCAGGCAGATCATCTCTGCACGTCGTCCACTAGGAAAAGACACCGTGACCGTCTGCATCCAGTCCGGCCGTCCTTGAACCGGAACTCTCTTTTGGAAGAACGCGTCGTCGGGGGCCGAAACCCCGTTCGGCCACCGGTAGAGGGTGCTGGGCCTATCCCGGCAACCGGCCAGGACTCCCGGCATCACGGCGAGGTAGTACTCGACGAGATCGAGCTTCGTGAGGCCGCTATCCGGAAAGAAGATCTTGTCTGGATTCGTGACGCGAACTTCGACGCCGCCCGCGTCGACCATCGTTACTTTCGGTGCCACGCCGCCTTGATATCAGGCGCGTTCGTTACGGCTTCTGCTGCCCGCTCTCCGCGTCCCCGTGCTCTCCACCCGGCGTCCCCTGACTGCTGGAACCGAGGTCCGGATCGTCGTCGGCGCCCGAGGGCCCATCGACGGGAGGCTCGTCTGTCGAGCCGGCCCCCTTCTCGTCGATCACGATTCCTTCTCGCCGAAGTCGTCGTCGTCGTCGGGGTTCAATGCGGGCTCGGTCGGCTCGTCGATTATCGGCTTACCGGGTTTCTCTTCCTCGTTGGATCCAGCCGTCTCGTCTGGTTGCTCGCCCATGGATCACCTCCCCCGACTTAGTGCCCAACCTGGCGGAGGCGAAAACAGGGACTTTTAGCCGCCGAAGACGTGAAGGACGATCGTTCGCTGCTTAGGCTCGTCGAACTCGAGCAGGAACAGCCTCTGCCAGGTGCCCAGCACCGGGTCACCGGAGGATACGGGGATGGCATGCGAGGTTCCACCGACAAGCATCTGCATCACATGCGCATGGCCATTCACACGCTCATCTTCTTGGAGGTTCTGAGTGCGCTTCTCGAAATCGTCGTGCGCGTAATACACGTCCTTGGGCACGAGCACATCCAAGCGAGCACGGAGATCCTCGAGCACACCTTCTTCCCACTCATTGATCACCAGTGCGCACGTTGTATGGGAGCAGAAAGCGACGGCGCAGCCTTCGACGACACCAGAATCCTTGATGGCGCGCTTCAGCTCGTCGGTCAGATCGACGCATGAAAGACGCTCTTTGGCTTCTACCTGGATCTCGATCGTGTGGGACATCAATGTTTGTGTTTCTCCTGATCTGGTCGCGCCGACGACGGGTCTGTGTGAGGAATCAGTGTAAGGACAGTCAAGCAGCACTTCGTCGGCCTGATGTGAAGATTCTGTGGAATCAGCCATCCGTGACCGCTAGTAGCCCTTAGGGAAGTTGGAGTGGGACGGGATCTGTGCCGGCTGCTCCGATGAGTTCCCGAAGTCCAGCACGATCTCTTCATGTGAGGTGAGCTCGATGTCACGCGGGTTCCCCGTGTACGTCGCGCCGTTCACGTACGCGCTAAGTGTCCGGCCCCCGCCCGTGCAGTAACCCCCGATGCAGTCGCCGTCGAGCCTCACGCCCCACACGTCGAAGAACTGACCCAAAGTGAAGCTCCGCCGAACGTTCGATTCGACGTGCATGATCCCGGTGGTGTCGTGGGTGTGAAGCGGAGCGATGAACGAGTCGTCGGAGGCGATCCCGATCCCTGCGGGCACCGGCACTTTGCGACCTCCGACGAAGATGTCGAGGTGCTGGTGGATGTGCAACACCGTGCCCTCACTTGAGAGCGCGGGCAGCCCGATGTCCTCGAGTCGCTGCCGCAAGAACTTGAGCTCCGGGGGCCACACGGCATCTCCCGTCTGAAGCCCCGGAAGTCTTCCGCCGAACGAGCTCGGCGAAGTCGCGGGCGTCGGGGCCGGCTTCGGATTACTCGATCCACCGGCAACCAAAACAAGGATGATGATCACCGCGACTACTGCAGTGCCGCCGAGAACGTACATGCGCGTCCTTGCTCTTTGCAGTGCTTGGGTTTTCGCCGCTTCTCGTGCTTTGCGTTGTTCTTGCACGACGGCGCGTGAAGGCTTGGACTCCCCGCCTCTCCCCTGCTTCTTGCCGTTCGCCATCTAGGTTCGCCGTCCCATCATCGAAGGAGCCTAGCCGTCGGTGCGCGCTGCGCCTCTACACTGCTTTCTATGCGCCGGCTGACCTCAGCGATGGTCGTGTTGTTGTTGATGGCTACCCCAGTAGTAGCCAAAGCCGATACTTCGATGCGCAACGTGCGACGTGCACAGAGGCCTCCCATAAGGCGAGACTCGATCCCGTACGGCCGCAAGAGAAAGCGCGAGATGGCCGGTTACTCCAAGCGCCACTACGGTCACGCTCGCTGGACGCTCAAGCACATCCACGTGATCGTTCTCCATTTCACGGGTGGTAACAGTTACTCCTTTGCATGGAACACCTTCGCGTCCGACTCACGCGACCTTGGAGAGCTTCCCGGCGTCTGCGCGCATTTCATCGTTGGGAAAGACGGCGTCATTCACCAACTGGTTCCCACGACGATCAGGTGCAGGCACGCGATCGGCCTCAACCACGTCGCCGTCGGGATCGAGATGGTTCAACCAACCGGCCAAGGAGCGCACTGGGCCGACCGCCAGATCCTGAAAAGACATCCACAGATCCGTTCCGCGCTGCGACTTGTTCGTTTCTTGCGCTCCAAGTACCGCGTGAAGATGAAGAACGTGATCGGCCATTCGATGGCGAACGACAGCCCGTACTTCAAGGACAAGGAAGGCTGGCGCAACACCCACACCGACTGGCTCCGTCAGGATGTGCACGAGTTCCGTAGAAGGCTGCGCCGCCTCTCCTGACCACGAACCGTGCTCAGACAGAAGCTGCGCGGATGTTTCCCAGCCAACTCTCGTACAAACGCGCGTAAACACCGTCGCGAGCGACCAGCTCGTCGTGTGTGCCTACTTCGACGATCTGTCCGGCGTCGAACACGAAGACTTTCTCGGCAGCTTCGGCTGTGGAAAGCCGGTGAGCGATCGTTATCGTCGTACGGCCCTTCGCCAAACGCTCCAAGGCGAGACCGAGGTCGCGCTCCATCTCCGGATCGACCGCGCTCGTCGCTTCGTCGAGGATCAACAGCCCCGGTTCGGCGATCTGAGCCCGCGCAAGGGCGACAAGCTGCGCTTCCCCGACCGACAGGTTGCCGCCCCGCTGCCCGACGGGAGCGTCGAGGCCCCCGGGGATGCTGCTCAACCAGTCGCGAAGGCCGAGCACATCGAAGGCGGCCGAAATGTCGGCATCCGTAGCGTCCAGCCGCCCGTATCTGACGTTTTCTCTGATCGTGTCGTCGAACAAGAACCCGTCCTGCGACACCATCCTTATCGCCGTTCGCCTCGACTCGGGCGCGATCTCAGGCAGAGGTAGACCTCCGATAGTTATCGAGCCGCGATCGGGATCGGCAAGGCGCGTCAGCAAGCGAGCGAATGTCGTCTTCCCGCATCCGGTCTCCCCGACGATCGCGACGTGCGCGCCCGGGTCGACGTGGAAGTCGACGTCGCGCAACACGGGTCCTCCGTCCCGGTATGAGAACCACACGCCGGAAGCCGTTACCTTCAGCGCGCCTGCCGGCAACGTGCGACCCGGGTTGGGCTCGATCAGATCGATCGGGATATCGAGAAGGCCAAGTACCTTCCGCCAACCCGCGATCGCGGTCTGCGTTTGATCGAAGCTCTCTGCGAGCCAGCCGATCGGCTGCAACAAGAGGTTCGTCAAGAAGAGAAAAGCGATCAATCTCCCGGCAGTCATCCCGACGTGGCTTCTAAAGGTGATGCCCACCGCGAGTGCGGCGGCCATCCCGAAACCGCCGAAGACGTCGCCGATCGGGAACACCGTCGCCTGAAACTTCGCTGCCCTGACCTGTGCCTCGTATTGGCGGTCGATCGCTCCTCTGAGACGTCGATCCATCATGTAATCCATCGAGTAAGTGCGGACGACGTCGGCTCCCATGATCGATTCCGAGACCTCCGACAGCGTCTCGGTCACGCGCGATCGAACCAAGTCGTACGCGGCGAGAAGGCCAACCTGCAGCTTGCGCAGAACGAGATAGAGCGGAGCGACGCAGCCGACAACGACCAGCGTCAACTGCCACGAGTACAC